>CAYJHX010000034.1:0-11670 GCA_964369395.1 uncultured Desulfovibrionaceae bacterium | reverse complement strand
TGGAATGGCTTGAATTGTATAATCAATTTGTGGATAAAGAATCTCCAGAATTTCCCGGTTTGCGCTTTCGTGAAGCACGTTTGTACCGTAAGTTAGGAAATAATGAGAAGGCGAGAAATTTATTGGAAATTGTCGCGAAAAATTATCCTGACTCACCCTTTGCGGCGGCGGCGAACACAGAATTGTCTACCTTTAATGTTTCTAGGGACTTGCAAAATTTCTTGCCGCAAACGGCAGCGCAGTAAGCTGTCGCATAGTGCAGCATAAACTTGGGTGTGCAAAATTACATTGAACATCGCTACAAAACACGCTTTAGTTGTGAAAATAAAAAACTCTTGGTCATAAGATCAAGAGTTTTTTTGTGTTTCAGTAGTCTAGGAGCTCGCACAAAGGTATATTTTTATACAGTAAGATGCTTTAATTCTACAGAAAGCTTTCCTGCATTGTAGCGTAAAAGCACATAGCCTCCGGCACTAAAGTTTCCGGGATTGACCACCACAGTACGACCAATGCTATCCACAGCACAGGCTTCGTGAATATGCCCGCAAATACAAACATCGGGTTGGTTTTCTTCTATAAATTCGCGTACAGCCGTGGATCCCACATGCACTCCATCGCCAATAACATCACACAAAGTATCTTTGGGGGGATTGTGCGAGATAAGTACATGTTTTGGCCATTTACGTGCTTTTTGCCACAATTCTTCGAGCCATGTAGCGTAGTTTGATTCAGGAAATTCGCTTGGTGTCCCAAAGGGGGTAAAGGTGGAACCACCCACGCCAAAAATACAAAGCTCGGGTGCGAGTTCGCGTGCTTCGGTATGTAAATTCCAATTTTTTTCTTGTAACCACGGGGTAATTTCAGCTCTGTCCATATTGCCAATCTGGGCTAAGATACGCGGAGTGTGTGTTTCAAGGGGTAAAAGAACGCGCTCTGCTTGCGAAACACCGCCATCAAAGGTAATATCTCCGCTCACGATGATGCCATGGGCTTGTGCCAGCTCTGGAATATCCATGAGGCCATTTGTGTCGTCGTGAATATCTCCTAAAACAATCCACATAAATTCCTGCTGTGCTGCATCGGCAGAATACGTCTTTTCAGGGCTTGGCATAACCGTCTTTCCTTGTTAAAGTTAGTGATATGGAAAGAATAACACAGCTTGAAAAAGAGGAAAAGAGGTAAGTCTGTGGATGAAAAAATTTCTAAAGCAATGATGCGAAAAACCATGCTTCATCACAGAGAAAGTCAATCTTCCTCCGCTATGCAACTGTCAAGCCGCAAAGCTCAGCAGGCTTTACTGGCGGAAAAACTGTGGCAAGAGGCTCGTTGCGTGGCCCTATATATGCCCACTAAAGGCGAGGTGCAAACACAGCTTTTGGCCTCGCAAGCATGGGAATGCGGTAAAAAAGTATTTTTGCCGCGCTGCAACCCTACACAAGCTGGACATATGGACTTTGTGGCATGCCGTGATATGCACGATTTGGTGCAGGGGAAGTACGGAATTTGGGAACCCAACCCCTCTTTACCTGCGCAAGATTTGGGCATGGTAGATATGGTGCTTATTCCGGGATTGGCTTTTACCCGCCAAGGGCAACGTTTAGGCTTTGGTGGCGGTTATTATGATCGTTTTTTGAGTAAGAGCGAAAATCAACACGTCACGCGTGTGGGCATGGCTTTTTCTTGGCAAATTTTAGATACATTGCCTACGCAACCTTGGGATATTTCAATACAAGCGCTTGTGAGCGATGAAGGTGTTTTATGGATATAACGGCGATTCCTTTTTCATTTCCCAATGTGCCCAAGGTGCATTGTCTTTTTCAAACAAGGGTAGGGGGAGCATCCCAAGCCGCATACGGTGGCGGAAATGTATCTTATGTTACTTTGGACGATGCTACGGCTGTGCAGAGTAATAGGTTGGCATTGCAAGAGAAGATAGGATGCCCTTTCAGTGAGCTTTCACAGGTGCATGGAGTGGAGGTGCTTTTTGAACCTCAAGCTACTTTGACGGAAAAAGCGCGAACACAAGCGGGAGACCCCTTGCCGGAGGCCGATGGACAAGCCACAAAAAAAACAGGCCTTGCTTTGATGATTAAAACGGCCGATTGTCAACCCATCCTCATTGCGCATACAAGCGGTAAATATATCATGGCATTACATGTAGGATGGCGCGGTAACAAAAGCGCGTTTATTGCTTTGGCCATTGAACGATTTTGTGAGCAATACTCCGTACTTCCATGCGATTTATTTGCTGTGCGTGGGCCAAGTTTAGGGCCCAGTGTTGCAGAGTTTATACATTTTTCCGATGAGTGGGGGCAAGATTTTCTTCCTTGGTATGATACTGTGCGCAAGACGATGGATCTTTGGAGTCTGACACGTCATCAATTGCACAGCGCCGGTTTGCCCATGCAACACATTTTTGGACTTGACCTTTGCACGTATACCATGAGAGAGCATTTTTTCTCGTATCGACAAGAGAAAGAATCGGGAAGACAAGCCAGTCTTATTTGGATAGAACCCTAGGTTTTTGAAAAAACAATAATATATTCTTTTACTTATCTTTTGTCATAAAAACGGTTGCGGCATTGGCAGTGCTTTGGTAAACTCTTGGAAGTAGGGTCTTACTTTATGTTAACATATTCTATTCAAATAAAGAAATAATATATATGCATACTCAAATTCTTGCAATTATTTGTAGCGTTTTTGACGCTTATTCTGCAAGCCTCTATCTGCCTCAAGAAGATAGCGGGCAGTATGCTTTGGCAGCCACTTTTTCCTTGGGCGATAGTAACGATTATTGCGATGTTATAGGCCCTGACGCAAGCTTGGTGCAAGACATTTTGCACAATAATACCCCCATAGTCATGGTGAATTATGATAAAAGTCAACAAAGGCTTGGGTATTATAAAGATGAAGAGGAAAATGGTGTTAAAGCATTTATGGGCTGCGCGGTGCCTTCTGGGGGCGTGCTTTGTGTAGATAGCAAAAAAATGTACTCTTTTTCCGACAAAGATAGTAAAATTTTGCAACTATTTGCAGATCTTGTCAGCAAAAAAGAACATGTTGAAGAAGAAACTCTACCTCAAGATCCAGCCACCATGTCTGAATACTTTGAATGTATTAATACCATACGTTCTTTGCGTTTTAATTATAAGGCGTGGTCTGTTTTCTTGCAGAAATTTTTACGTACAGTGGCTCACGCTGTGCGCTTTGAGTATTGTGCTTTTGCTTCCCTAGACCCTTCCGAAGAGTATTATGTGCTGGAAGGGGAAAACAGGCAGGTGCTTTTGCACGGCCGCCAACAATTGGTTTTTCCCATTCAAACCGGCATGGTGGGTTGGGTATTTCGAGATGAACGCCAGTCTATTTTTTTCGAAGGTTTTTCCGAAAATAGACATGTTTCTCTTTTCGGAAAACAACCGGATATGCCAGAGTATCGCGCGCTTATTTGTATTCCCGTAGTGGTAAATAAGTCGGCACGCGGGGTTTTATGCCTTGCCCATAGCGAAGGGCATGAAATGGATGAAACTTTAAAAGCCTTTTTGGCACAATGCGTAGATTTTTTAAGCCTTTTTCTTGAAAACCTGTATTTGCGAAGCCGCTTGCATCAACTTTTGCCTCAAGCACAAGTACATGACCATGCGGTGTCCCATGACGTTGTTCATCAACCGTACAGTGAGGAAGAGTGATGCTATCACGGCTTTTTGGACACTTAGGAAAAAAATTGGCCATGGATTTAGGCACGGCCAATACCTTGCTGTACACAAGAGAGCATGGCATAGTTCTTAATGAACCCTCTGTTGTTGCTGTAGACGCTTCTAGCGGTACTGTTCTTGCTGTGGGCAATGAGGCTAAAGGGTATATTGGGCGTACGCCTAGAAATATTCGCGCCATTCGCCCCATGAAAGATGGCGTTATTGCTGATTTTGATGTCACCAAAGAGATGATTTCTTATTTCATCCGCAAAGCTGTTACTGGTATACGTTTTGTAAAGCCCAGCATGGTTATTTGTGTGCCTACGGGCATAACGCAAGTAGAAAAAAAAGCCGTTATTGATGCTGCCATCATGGCTGGAGTGCGCGAAGTATATCTTATCGAAGAACCCATGGGAGCAGCCATAGGCGCCAATTTGCCCATTCACGAACCTCTCGGAAATTTGGTGCTAGATATTGGCGGTGGCACGTCAGAAGTGGCTGTTATTACCATGTCTTCTACGGCTTTTTCAGAATCGGTACGAGTAGCTGGTGATGCTATGGATATGGCGGTATTGCGTTATATTCACGATGTTTTTCAGTTGGATGTGGGCGAAAATACCGCAGAAAATGTAAAGAAAATTTTAGGCTGTGCCGTACCTATGCCTAATATGCCTATGCTTGATGTTTCTGGTAAGGACTTAGTGCAAGGTGTGCCTAAGGTGGTACGTATTTCTGAAGGGCATGTCCGTGAAGCCTTGCGCGATTGTTTGCGGGTTATTGTGAAGGCTATTTTTAAAGCCTTAGAAAAAACACCGCCAGAACTTGCCGGAGATATTTATAGCAATGGCTTATTGCTCGCGGGGGGTGGGGCTTTGCTTAAGGGGCTTGATCAGTATATTGCTCAAGAGACTCGCCTTAAAGTAGTGGTAGATAATGACCCTCTGACAACAGTAGTGCGGGGTACTGGTAGAACTTTAGATGATTTGCATATGTATTCACAACTTTTCATAAACTAAGTATTTTTTGTAAATATTCCTGTGAAATGAGTTTGAGGGCTTTGTCGCCAAGCATGTCAGAAAAATGTGTGGCAAAGCCCTGTAATTCGTCGAAATCCAGCCATAATACGTCCTTCCCCAAGAAAGCCTTTTCTTTTTTTTGTACTTGCAACACGAAAAAAGTCGTGTGTCCCAATGCGTGTTGTCGTGTTGGCTGTGCTGTGCGACTTTTCTGCTTTTGTGGTGAATGTAGAGTGCTTTTTTCAGAGAAATGGCGCATGTTTTCTAAAATATGCGCGTAGTCTTTGTTATGGATAAGTTGCGCTAAGGGTGTGATATAACGCTCTACAAGGCGTAGCAAGGTATGTTCTCTGGCTTCGCCAGCGCGTACATAACCGTGAAGGAAATCCCAACAGCCATTTTTTTCGCGATGGTTTCGCCACATAAGTAATTTATTTTGATGGTCTTGTACCAAGAGAAGAATGGTACGGTGCGGCAAATGCTGTGCATATTTGTGGCTTTGCAAAAGAAAAGGTTTGTCATGGGCGTCAACAATTTCAAGTATATCTTTATTTAAATTTTGATTGTAAGGATACGAATACATGCAAATCCTTGAAAAGGAAAATTTTATAGTTCAAAAGATGCTCGAGGAACATGTTCCCATGTGGGCAGCCTTGGAAAAAGAATGCTTCTCTACACCGTGGTCAGAAGAGCAATGTACGCGTGTTTTAACGCAGAACAACTTTGCTGCCTTGGGATTATGGAAAGGCAGTAAAGCTCGTATACCTTCGGGAGCTACATCTGTTCTTGAGGAAAATATGCCAAAAAAACAAACTCTAATGGCGTATATAGCCTTTTATCATATGTTTGATGAAATGGAAATATTGAATATTGCCGTAACCCCCTCAGCACGACGGCAAGGGCTGGGAGGTTTGATACTTGCGCAGGCTTTGGATTTTGGTCGAGAAAAAGGTTTGCAAAAGGCTATTCTAGAGGTGCGCGAAGGAAACAAAGCAGCTCGGCATTTATATGAAAGTTTTTCTTTTACTTGTGTGGGAACAAGAAGCAAGTACTATAGAGATACGGGGGAAGATGCGTGTATCTACACACTTGCATTATAGCTAGGCTTATGATATCATTTCTTGTTTAAAATTATACATAGTGAGGGATAATATGAACAAACTTATGGCTGCCAACTGGAAAATGTTTAAAACTCGGACAGAAGCTGCAGATACAGTAAATGCTTTGTGCGCGCTTTTACAAAAAGAGCGTATGGAAGATAGAGAAGTTCTTATCTTTTCACCTTTTACAGCTATTGAATCTGCCGTGAAAGCCGTCACTCCGGGGCTTGCTGTGCACATTGGGGCGCAAAATTTTTATCCACAACCCGAAGGCGCTTTTACCGGAGAAATCTCCGTAGGCATGTTACAAGATATTGGTGCCACTTGGGTACTGGTAGGGCATTCTGAGCGTAGAAGCATTTTTGGTGAATCTTTGGAGCTTTTACAAGAAAAAGCCCAATATGCTTTGGAAAAAAATGTTAAAGTCGTTTTTTGTGTGGGCGAAAGTCTAGAAGAACGCGAAGCCGGTGCCTTGGAAAAAGTGCTACAAGAACAGCTGGCCTGCCTTACAGCTATGGCTCCACAAATTACTGCAGAAAACTTTGCTGTAGCTTACGAACCTGTATGGGCCATTGGAACTGGTAAAGTGGCCGGCCCAGAAGAAATTGTGCAAGCCCATGCCCTTACGCGTAAAATTCTAGAAAATAATTTAGGCGAAAAAGGTAGTAAAATTCGTATTTTATATGGCGGAAGCGTAAAAGCAGACAATGCTTCTGGTATTCTTTTGCTTGACAATGTAGACGGAGTACTGGTAGGAGGTGCTTCTTTACAAGCAGAAAGTTTTGCGCGCATTGTGACGGCATAGTGGTTTGTAAAATTTTTATTACGCTGTTTTTGCACACGCGTGCGTGTGGCCATACATTTTATTGTTAGGATTTGCCCCTAAGGGGTAGGGAGGTTTTTTGTGCAAACGCTTATTCTGACGCTGCATATCATTGTCTGCGTATTGCTTATCATCCTTGTATTGCTTCAAGCCGGACGAGAAGGCATGGGCGTTATTTTTGGCGGCGGTGGCGGATCTGTTTTTGGTAGCAGTGGTGCTGGCGGCTTTTTGTCCAAATTAACGGCTTTTACGGCTGTATTGTTCTTGTTTACCTGCTTAAGCTATACTTATGTGACAGGGGTGCGCTCTGATGATGAATCTGTGGTGCTTGACGTTACTTTCGAAGAAGTAAAGCCTACCACAGCACCTGTAACGCCAGCTAAGCCTGCAGAAAGTGCCGCTCCGGCTACAGAAAAACCTGCAGAAAAGCCCACAGAAAAACCCGCTGAGAACCCTGCACAAGCTCCAGCATCGGCACCTGCCGATACTAAGCCTGCAGAAAAAGCAGCTGAATAAATAAATTGCTTTGAAATATGGAGAGGGAGCCTTGTGCTCCCTTTTTTTGTGCTATATAAGAAGGCCATGCAAAACGAATTTTTTCATACACCTTTTGCTGAAATGCTAGCGTCTGTGGGAGAAAAGAAGGAGAAAGATTCTTCACGTTCTTCTCATTCTTTTCGTGCGCAGTCAAAAAAATCTCTTTCTATAACAACACTTTCTCCTAAAAAATCTGTCTCGTCGCCGACTTCATTTGTAGATGACGAAGAACTGTTTTTCCATACTGCGCAGCATTGTGCTGAGGATGAACAGCTTTTTTTGCGCGCTGTACAACATATGAAGCCCCAGAAAAAGCAAAAGCATGATAGCTTTTTATCGTTGTCTGCGCATTTTCCTACATATGCACAGCAAAACTCTCCAAAAGTTTCTCAACAAAGGCAAAAGAAAAAACAGCACTCTAAACAACCTTTGTCTCAAAAGGAAACGTTACAGCATCGTGCGCAAGAAGATATAAGCATGCAAGCCTTGTTAGATGCACAAAGGCCTGGATTTATGGGGAAAAAAGAAATCTGTCAATACTCGACCCTTGATGAAGAAGTTTTTTCTAAAGCTATGCAAGATGTGTTGCCCTTACAAGGCAAAGGGCGTGAAGTCGTGCCTGAGGTGTGTCCTGCTTTGACGCCGGAACAAAGACAAGAATGCTTTGCCTCCATGATGGAGAAAAAGTGGGAATTTTCTTTGTCGTTAAAAGGAGAGTATTTAGAGGGGCATGTGGTGGGCCTTGATGAGCTGACCATGAACAATTTACGCCGAGGAGTGTATAGCCCTGAGGCGCATCTTGATTTGCACGGGCTCAATGCTTTGCAAGCCTATACAGCCTTGGTAGGCTTTTTTCGCACATCTTGGTATAAAGGCTTGCGTACAGTATTGTTGGTGCCGGGAAGAGGAAAAAATTCGCCCAATGGTTTTGGAGTATTGCGCGATAAATTGCAATTATGGTTAACTCAAGATCCTTTTAAACGTGTCGTCTTAGCCTTTTGTACCGCGCAACCTTTAGACGGCGGCGCCGGAACCATGTACGTGCTTTTGCGAAAATATAAGAAAAAAGGAAAAATCAATTGGGAACGTTTACCCGCAGATCCTGATTTGTATTGAAAAATTTGTGGGTAAGAGAAAGATATATGAAGAATTTTTTGGGAGGAGAGAGAAGAACTTTTGCTAACGCCTAAACGTTTTTCTCTCCCCTTCCAAACCCACCCCTCTCTTTTCAAAACGCGTTTTCTATGGTTCTGTGGGCTGACGCAGTAAACGTTCTTTTTTCGAGCTTTTTTTTAAGCATGTTATGCGACTAAGTGCTATATATTTTCTTCAAAAAGCGTTTTTTAAAGGGGAAGGGGAAACTTTTGAGCGCTAGCAAAAGTTTCCCCTTCCCCTTTGTATATTGTAACAGTCTGTTATAGCAGTTGATACAAAGAAAGCAGAGGCCTAATCAAAGGTTCAAGCGTTGTTGTGAGTGTGTCTTTAGGCCAAAACACCATATCTACTTGCAAGCGCGTAGCAAGCCTTGCATTTTCCCCATCGGTGTTTTGCGTATTTCCTTGTAAAATTTCTAGTACTTCCTCAAAGCTAAGCTCGGCGCCGCTTATTTCTACAGTCACGGTACTTTTGCCTGCAGCATCGGGGAGTATATCTACAATAGTTCCTTCAAAGGTAGAGCCACTTGGAGTGTGAATAAAGGCAAAAGCGCCAGAAGCCAGCAAAAGAGCTTGCTGTTCAGGTAGTTGTGTTCTCACGTAAAAACGAGGTGTTGAAGGTATTAGAGTAAAGAGCGTGCTATTTTGTGTGAGGGCTTGCCCAGTTAAGGGCGGAGCGCCTATGATATACCCTTCTTCTGGAGCGACAATGGCATCAGAAATTGTCGGCCTTTGTGTTTGACTTAAGGAATACGTCGGTATGTTTTGTCCACTTCTTTGGCGTTCAGCACGAATTTTATACAATTCTCCTTCGATGGCTGAGCGGCTGCGGCTTGCTATTTCAAAGGTGGCTCGAGCCCTTTCTAGTTCTTGCCGTAATTGCAGTTCTTTTTGTTGTGCAGTACGATAGTTTTGGGAATTGATGGCTTCCATACCGCGTAATTGTAAAAGAGCCTTGGCGTGGTCTACGGAAAGCTGTTCTACAAGTAAACGTTGTGTGTTTTCTTCGTGACGGGCGAGGGTTATACGCTGTACGGTATCAGCTTCGGCCCCTTGAGCCTCGTTGACTCTTTGAGCTGTTTGTGCCGAGGACGGGTTTGTGCCATAGGCTCCTTGGGTCAAAGCCATGGCATGAGCAAGGTTTTGATCGTAGCCACTAAGTTGTAACCGTGCCAAATTTTGCCCTTTTTGCACGAAGCTTCCATGATTAACGAAGACTTCTTCTAAGGGAGAAGTGACAGGCATAGGAACGGAAATAAGGTTTAAATAAAGTGTGTTTTGGTCATTTTTAATAGCTGTGAAAAAAAGCCATAGTGGAACACTTGCCAAAAGAAGTAGCATAAGAATAAAGATTCCCAATTTTTTTTTGTACGCTTTTGCTTTGGGGGGTGGTATTTCAAGCATGGTTGACATGGTATTCCCTTTTTATTTGCTAAAAGTGGACAGTATTGATGCCAGAAGCTATGAACTTGTTGCATCGTTATTGGGCTTGGTAAGCGCTAACTCTTCAGTCAAACTTTCATGCGAACCAAATGTTTCATAAAAATTCTTTTCGGCATAGGAATCACCAATAAGATATATTTCTTCTTTGATATGGAAAATATGTTCTGGCTCGGGATTGACAAGCATATTACCATTTTTATCACGTAAGGCAGCCACACTGCAAGAGGTTAGAGAGCGAATTCCGCTTTCAAGAAGTGATTTTCCGTGTAGTTTATCGCTAATTTTACTGCGGAAAAGCTTTAAGCCTTCATTGAGCATAAAGACCTTTCCCGGAGCGAGTAAATTGATAATGCTACTGCTCATCATGGAAGCCAAAGAAAGAACAAGGTCTGCACCTGCCGCATGGAGGATGCCAATATTTCTGTCTAAATTGGCACGGCTGATAATTTGTAAATCTGGGCGTAAGCGTCGGCAGTATAGAGTGAGATAAATATTGGTATCGTCGTCATGAGTGGTAATGATAACTGTGGGGCATTGGCGAATACCAGCTTCTTCTAAAATTTCAATGTCAGCGGCATCGCCAACGACAAGGTCTTTTTGTGCTATTTTTCGCCCTAAGCGGGCATTTTTTTCTACTACACTGTAGTTACGCCCCACGCTGCCTAAATATTGCGCTGCGGAAAGTCCCACACGGCCGCATCCTAAAATAACAATGGGGGCCTCTTGTTGTACGGTGTTGCCTTGGCTGAGGAATGTATTCACAGTCTGCATTTGTTCTCTGGTGCCTGCAATGACAAGGACGGTGGCATCGGTAAATACTGTGTCAGGATGGGGAAAAACAAACTTCCCCCGTTCCCAAAGACCTACTACATTGACCCCGGTGGCGAGGCGTAAACCGCATTCTTTGAGATTTTTACCCACAAGCTGCGTACGCATGGCAGGGGCTTCGGCAATGACAAGTTGTTCATATTCATTGATAATACTTGTGGGAGATTGTGCATTTAAAACACGTCGTGCAAGGGCTGTTCCCAAAAGCTTATGGAATTGAATAACTTGGCTTGCGCCGGCCATATTTAAAATATCAATGGCATCGTCACTTTGCACACTACAGGTGATGGGAACATGCGTACTGACATCGCGCACGGTGAAGGTGATGTTGGTATTACGGGTATCGCTGTCTAAAGCAACGAGCATGGCAGCTTTATTGATATTAAGGTTTTTATAGACATTTCCATCGTCATGATCACCCATAATGGCATTATAATCTTGATCAATAAGATCTAGAGTGGCTATGCTATCATTACACAAAAGCACACAAGGCGTGCCGTAGTTTTCTAGGGCATCGACAGTATTGAGTGTAAGCGGGGTAACGCCGACAAAAATAACGTGATTTTTGGTTTCTTTGGGAACTTTTCTTGGGATAGTGTGCTTTTTTTGAGATTCAAGCCAAGGTGCGTAAAAATATTGAATAAAAGTAAAGGGAAGCATGACTAAGAGTAAAATTACTCCCGACATAAGCACAACAATAGAGAAAAATCGACCCAAATCGGAAGTGAAGGTTATATCGCCAAAGCCTAAGGTGGACATGACGGTTAACGTCCAATAAACGCCCGTTGTCCAAGAAAATTCTCGGCCTTCAAGTTGCATAATATAGTGGAATAAAATACTGAATACTGCAATGAGTAAAACAAGGAGCAAGATAAAGCGTAAAAGGAAAAACATATTGCGCTTTACGCCACGCTCTTGAAGGAATATGGTGAGCTGAGAAGAAATAAACTTCATAAAACCTCAAAATAAATATAGTCTCTTGGCGCCCGTAAAAAATTGTTTTGAAAAGATTCGCGAACCGCAAGCAGTATAAGCTAGGGCATGAATAATGGCAAGTTGAGACCTTTGCGGAATTCA
>CAYJHX010000033.1:0-12236 GCA_964369395.1 uncultured Desulfovibrionaceae bacterium | reverse complement strand
TTATCAAAACTGCGCCAATAGAAAGCAAAGCTGCCAAAATCATACCCAATAAAATCTTACTTCTAATACTCATAGCCTTATTCCTCGCTAAATTGCTACAGTTCGCCTACTACACAACGCTCTCAAAGTCTACATTTTTAACAATCAATGAGATAGTATCGTTACATTGCGAATTTTCAAGATGTATCAGGGAAGATAAACAAGCTCTGAAGGAGTGTATATAGACATACAACTGAAAAAGCTTGTGAAATCTGACGCAGAGAAAGCCAAAAAACTGCATTTAACGGCACTATCTAAAGACTTCTTTTGGTGAATCTAGCACAATACACAGATAAAAACAAGTCGCTTTAGCTTCAAACATGCCCCATATGCCTACAAACTGTAAGTAGCCCTACGCAAAAAAAGCATGGATGCGTACTATCCATGCTTTTCATAATTTAAAAACCGTCACTCAATATTGCAGAACGTTGTTCACACCTGCAAAACTTCTTAAAATTGCAAAATTTCGCTGATTTCTTTCAACAATTTTTCAAGGCCAGTACCTTGCGCTGCAGAAATAGTCACAGCCTGAGGGTGCGCATTGCGTAGCAACTCTTTTTCCTCATCGTCAATATTGTCCCATTTATTCAAGACCAATATACGCGGCACTTCTCCCAACTGCATATCTGTAAGCACTTCTTCTACAGAGGCCAAATGTTGCTCTAGGGTTAAATGCGAAGCATCAGCCACATGTAAAAGCACATCGGCCGCTTCTAATTCTTCCAAGGTAGCTTGAAATGCTTCTTTCAATTCTTTTGGCAAGTTACGAATAAAACCCACCGTATCGGCTAAAATAACCTCTTGCTCTTCAGGAAAGCGTAAACGCCGTGTGGTGGGGTCTAATGTAGCAAAAAGTTTATTTTCGGCAATGACTTCCGATCGGGTCAACGTATTAAGCAAGGTGGACTTTCCGGCATTGGTATAGCCCACAATGGCCACCAAAGGAATACCTTGTCGCGAACGGCGCCCGCGGGTGAAGGCACGCTGTTTACGCAATTCGTCAAGACTTTTCTTAATTTTTGCAATACGATCGCGCACCCGTCGGCGATCCGTTTCCAGCTTAGTTTCGCCGGGGCCACGCCCACCAATGCCGCCCATGAGCCTGTCCATGGCTCTATTTTTACCCACAAGACGCGGCTGGGTATATTTTAACTGGGCACTTTCCACTTGCAGTTTTCCGGCACTGGTCACTGCATGCTGTGCAAAAATATCCAAAATAAGTTGCGTACGGTCGAGGACCTTGCGTTCAGTAATGTCAGCCAAATTGTGCAATTGTGCCGGAGACAATTCACCATCAAAGACCAATACCGAAGCGTGCCCCTGCAAAGCTTGCACTTCGAGCTCGGCCATTTTGCCACGGCCTAAGATAAATTTAGGATTCACCTTGGGCACGCGCTGAATCATACGCCCCACCACCGTAAGGCCGGCGGTAGAAGCTAAGTCTGCCAATTCGTCCAAATGCCCTTCTTGCACAGGGCGCGGCTGTGTTCCCACAGAAATCAGTATGGCTCGCGTGGTGGATTCGGCTTCTTTAGTGCCGTCCAATTCACGGCGCAATTCTTCTTCAAGAGCCTCCACCATGGTAAAGTCGGCCTCGGGCCTGTCCCACGGTTTAGGATCATATACCATATAAGGTTTATTCTCGGGATTAGGCGGCATGAGGTGCGCATATTGCCATTGCACAGGCTCACCATGAGGGCTTACCGTCAACACACAGACGGCATCAAGACGCAAAAAGAGCATATCCATAAGGTCTTCTTGCGAAAGGAGTTCAGGTGTAAGATGGGTATGCAATAGACGCGCCCCACGCAAACGCCCTGCTCCTCCGCGCCCACGCGAAAGTTCAGGAATAAGAATGCCCTTGGTATCCCCCACCATCAATACTTCAACCTTGCCTTTTCTATCAATAAGCAAGCCTATTTGGCGCCCGATGGCACGGGAAAGAGCGGCAAGCTCTCGCGCTTGTTCTAGCGAAAAAGCTTCTTGCATGGGAAAACGGCGGGTACTGAGACGATTTATGGCCTTAATTTGACTTTGTTTAAGCCCTTCAAGGTTTCCGTCAATGGCTGCGCTGGCTATGGTAATGCTCCTTAAAAAATATATACGTATTTTGCGGGGAAACTTTTTTTAAAAATTTCCCCGCACACCTTAAAAACGTTATGTAGCAACACAATACTGCGTCACAAAAAACGCTTAATCTAAAAACTCTACAATGACAGAAAAAGACGATTTCTATCTGAGATACGATGTGATAAGCGAATCATAGCGAGATGTCGCTTCAAAGGCTCGCGACGCCATGAGCTGGCGGAAACCAAGGCTCACACACATTTTATTATTACGCATTTCTTGCATGGCTTGCGTATACCATTCCGTTGAAGGAAGCACCAAAACACTGTGATAATTTTTTGCCGCCGCCCGAATCATACAAGGGCCACCAATATCAATTTCTTCCACAGCTTCAAGGCGCGAAAGCTTGCGCTCTACAGCACCGGCAAAGTCGTACAAATTCACACACACCAAATCAAAAGGCGCGATTTGATGTTCTTGTAAGGTTTGCAAATGCTCAGGATTGTCTTTATCTGCAAGAATGCCCCCATGAATTTTGGGATTGAGCGTTTTTACTCTGCCACCCAAAATTTCTGGAAAGCCCGTCACATCACTTACCTTGGTTACTTTCAGTCCTTGCCCTTCTAAAAAAGCATAGGTACCACCAGTAGATACTAATTCTACACCGTTTTCGGCTAAAAAAATACCCAATTCACCAAGACCACTCTTGTCTGTCACCGATAATATGGCGCGTTTGATAGGTAAAAGTTCCATAATCTTCCTCCCAGAAAAAATGTGCCAGAAAAAACACTCCCTTGCAACCTGTTTACGATAATTATTTTGTGAAAAAGATAACTCAAGTAACATTTTATAATTACAATATTTTTCTGTAAAATAAAAGCTCTTTTCCTTTTGTGCACTCTGCGGTATCGTACATAACGCTTCACAAGCATAGCAAAACAAAAAGAATATAGGAATAATTCATGCAAATAAAAATGCTTTCCTGGAATGTAAATGGCCTGCGAGCTGTTTCGGCAAAACCCGATTGGCAATGGTTTGAAAAGAGCGATGCTGATATTATTGGCCTACAAGAAACTAAAGCCGCCCCCGAGCAATTAAAAGATGCATTGGTACACCCTGAAGGTTGGCATAGTCTTTGGGCAGCTTCAACAGTAAAAAAAGGATACTCCGGCGTGGCGGCCTTTAGCCGTATAGAGCCTTTGAGTACCGAAGTAGAACTTCCCCACGAAGCCTATCAGGGTGAAGGACGATTGGTACATATGGAATTTCCATGGTTCCACTATTTTAATGTCTACTTTCCCAATGGCGGCGCGGCAGAGCTTGATGATGCTGGCAAACCCACAGGACGCTTTAAGCGCGTCCCCTATAAAATGGGTTTTTTTGATGCTTTCTTACAGCATGCCGAACAATTACGTAAAACAAAACCCATTGTCGTTTGCGGTGATTTTAATATTGCTCATAAAGCTATAGACTTGGCCCGCCCCAAAGCCAATGAAAAAAACACCGGCTATTTGCCTGAAGAACGCGCTTGGCTTGATGCTTTTGTCGCTGCTGGCTATGTGGATACATTTCGCGCTTGTAAAGGTGATGTGCAAGACGAATACTCCTGGTGGTCTTACAAAGCAGGCGCCCGCCCTAAAAATATAGGTTGGCGTATTGATTATTTTTTTGTATCAGAAGAGTTGCGCCCTGCTCTACGAGACGCTTGGATTGAAAGCCATGTCTACGGCTCAGACCATTGCCCGGTGGGATTAATTTTAGAAGTATAACAGGCTAAAAAAAGGTATGAGCAAAGCAAAAAAGGCATGAGCAAGGTAAAAAAGGTCTTGCCCGTATTCCCTACTTTGCCCGCCAAGGGAAAATTTTTCCGGCATATATATTGCATAGTTTTTTGTACCCGTTAAAAATTCTATCCGGAGGGAAAATTATGTCCATGGAAATGCCAAGCCCTTTTCGCCCTGTAAATAATGATCGCATGGCGGCTGTCACAGCCTTTCGTCCTGCTGTACCTACAAACTCAATGGCTCAGCCCATGACCACCGAAGCTCACGCATCTTCCATTGCTTCTTCGGCAGCGGTAGCTTTGCCAAGCACCCCTGCTCCGCGCCCTACGCGTCTTGACGATGCGCGCGCCGACGATATTTTAGTAGCAATGCAACAAGAAGATCAAAACGAACTTTTACAAGTACACAGCGGCCTTGATGCTGACAGAGTAGCGCGTTTACTCAGTTTACTTGATTAAAAATACTGTGCTGAACTGCATAAAAATGGCTGCCTTCTTAAGAAAGCAGCCATTTTATTTGATATATGTAAGCTAAATATAAAAGCGCCGTTTTTTGTAAAATAAAAGGCATTGTGCTTTTATATATGTTGGCAAACTTATTCTCCCAATTTCCAAGCAGCATGCACCTTACCCACAAGCTCAGCACCGGGATTCAAGGTGGTTTTACCAGGAGTCCAAGCAGCAGGAGCTACCTGACAACCATTACTTTCGCGAACTAATTGAAGAGCTTGAATTTGTCGTAATGCCTCATCAAAGTTACGACCCACAGGAGCAGCAAGCACTTCGGCATTTTGTACAATACCTTCTGGGTCAATGATAAAGCTACCGCGCAAGTTGATACCTTCATCTTCATCAAACACATCGTATTGCTTACCAATGCAAGCGCAATTATCTGTAAGTAAAGGATAAGGGCTTAATTTACCAACGGTTTTGAGAATTTCTTGCTCGTCCCACATTTTGTGAACAAAAACCGTATCCATGCTAATGCCAAGAACTTGCACACCTAACTTTTCAAAAGCTTCAATTTTTGCTGCAACTGCAGCAACTTCGGTAACTCAGACAAAAGTAAAATCGCCGGGATAGAAAAAGAGATATACCCATTTCCCACGATAATCTTCTAAAGAAACAGGCATAAATTTGCCGTTTTGATACCCTTCGGTATTGAAGCTTGGTGCGAGTTTGCCAACTTTAATCATAATTGTTCTCCTAAGATTTTTCCTTACCACTTATTGATAAAGATTCCTACTAATATATTTTTTGAAAACTCTTGTCAAGTTAGAAAGCGTCATTTTTCATTTTCACTACAGAACATGCAACATTTTACATAAAAAAAGCCCTGCAAACAACAGGGCTTTTTTTATTCTTTATAGACCTTTACAACACACTATTGTTCTAAAGGATCAATCTTTACCAAAATTGGATCTTCTTCTAATTCTTCTAAGAATTTATCTGGTCTTTCTTTTTGGTCTGGTACGTTAATTTCGCTGTGTACGTATTCACGGTAACCAGCACCAGCAGGAATAAGACGACCCACAATAACGTTTTCTTTAAGACCTCTAAGATAATCCATCTTACCACGTAAGGAAGCTTCGGTCAGCACCTTGGTAGTTTCTTGGAAAGAAGCCGCAGAAATAAAGGAAGAGGTGGTCAAAGAAGCTTGAGTAATACCAAGCACCAAAGGCTCAGCCGTGGCAGGCTTGCGGCCTTCGGCTTTAGCACGTTGATTTTCAAGTCTAAACTCGTTCTTATCCACTTGCTCGCCCACCAAGAAACTGGTAGCGCCAGAGTCAAGCACCGTCACTTTTTTCAGCATTTGACGCACAATAACTTCAATATGCTTATCGTCAATACCCACGCCTTGGAAACGATACACTTCTTGAATTTCATCTACAAGGTAACGAGCCAGGTATTTTTCACCGCGGGTATGCAATATATCATGCAATTCTGGATAACCTTCAGTAAGGGTATCTCCTGCTTCCACAAAGTCACCTTCGGTGGCAATGATATGTTTCCCCTTAGGTACGAGATACTCTTTGGCTTCGCCCACATCGGGGGTAACGATAAGCTTACGCTTGCCCTTGGCCTCGCCGGCATAAGCCACAGTACCGGAGATTTCCGAAACCACAGCCATGTCTTTGGGTTTGCGCACTTCAAAGAGTTCTGCAACGCGAGGAAGACCACCCACGATGTCCTTGGTTTTGGATGTTTCGCGAGGTTTACGCGCAATGGTATCCCCTGCTTCAATGGTAGCGCCATCGCGTACCATGAGGATGGAGCCCACAGGCAAGCTGTATGTGGCTGCCACACTGTGCTCAAAGCGCATTTTCACATTGCCAGCTTCGTCGCATACCGAAATGGACGGACGGAAGTTGGTAGTACGGTATTCAATAATGGTTTGCGTTGTTTGACGGGTAATATCGTCCATTTTTTCTTGAACGGTTTTCCCTTCAATAATATCGGCAAAGCGAACAACACCACCCACTTCAGCCACAAAGGGTTCATTGAAGGGGTCCCAATCGGCTAGAAGAGTACCTTGAGGCACTTCTTGTCCATTTTCCACATGTAAGTGGGCGCCGTTGGGCAAGGTGTATTTTTCACGCTCACGGCCTTGGGCATCCACAATGGAAAGCTGTCCGCTCTTACCAAGCACAAGGGCATGCCCTTCGCGGTTGGTTACAGAACGCACCCGCGTTAAAATAACGCGACCAGAGTTTTGCGATTCAAACTTATTTTTCTCAATGGTGCTGGACGCCGTACCCCCAATGTGGAAGGTACGCATGGTCAGCTGTGTACCAGGTTCACCAATGGACTGCGCAGCAATAATACCCACAGTTTCCCCAATGTTGACCAAGTGTCCACGAGCAAGGTCGCGACCATAGCACAAAGAGCAAATGCCGCGATCGGCCTGACAAGTCAGTGCAGAGCGCACCATAACAGAGTTGATACCCTTGTCTTGGAGCATTTGGCACATTTCTTCATCAAGCAAAGTATTTTCTGGAAGAAGAATTTGCGTAGGATCGTCTGGGTCTTCTACTGCTTGTAAAAGCACGCGCCCAAGCACACGCTCGGAAAGAGGCGTTTTCACTTCGCCGCCTTCCTTAATGGCAGTACGCTCAATGCCGTCCACAGTACCACAATCGTTGGTAGCCACAATAACGTCTTGCACCACGTCCACCAAACGACGAGTAAGATAACCGGAGTTCGCTGTTTTAAGCGCTGTATCCGCAAGCCCCTTACGAGCACCGTGAGTGGAGTTAAAGTACTGCAATACGGTGAGGCCTTCGCGGAACGAAGACGTGATAGGCGTTTCGATGATTTCCCCCGAAGGTTTAGCCATCAAACCACGCATACCCGCAAGCTGACGCATTTGGTCTTGGTTACCACGAGCACCAGAGTTAGACATCATAAAGATGGGGTTAAAACTTTGGTTTTTCTCAACATTACCCGTTTTTGCATCGGTGACAATATCAAAGGAAATCTCTTTAATCATTTCCTGTGCAATATCTTGTGTGGCCTTCGTCCATACATCAACAACTTTATTGTATTTTTCTGTACGGGTAATAATACCATCGCGATATTGCGATTCAATGCCGTCCACTTCGTCTTGCGAAGCTTGCAAAATGGCGGGTTTGGTTTTTGGAATAGTTAAATCCTTCACACCAATAGTAATACCTGCTTGCGTGGCGTATTCATACCCCATATCTTTGAGCTTATCGCACAAGATAACCGTGGCTTTAATACCGGCATCACGATAGGCAGAGCCCACCAAACGGGCAATATTTTTCTTGGTCAATACGCAGTTTACCAAATCAAAAGGCAAACTGTCGGGTAAGATTTCCCGCACCAAAATACGACCAGGCGTGGTTTCCACCGTTTTTCCATCGGGCATGCGCACTTTAATGCGAGCGTGTATAGCCACTTGACCAGCATCAAAGGCAGCAATAACTTCCCACGGTGCGCAGAAAACCATACCTTCACCCTGCTCAAATGAACGCTCCACCGTCATATAGTACAAACCAAGTACGATGTCCTGCGAGGGCACAATAACAGGGGTACCGTTGGCAGGGGAAAGAATGTTGTTGGTACTCATCATAAGTACGCGGCATTCAATCTGCGCTTCAATGGACAGCGGAATATGCACAGCCATTTGGTCACCGTCAAAGTCGGCGTTATAAGCAGAACACACCAGCGGATGCAAGCGAATGGCCTTTCCTTCCACAAGGATAGGTTCAAAAGCTTGGATACCTAATCTGTGCAAGGTAGGTGCGCGGTTGAGCAAAATGGGGTATTCGCGAACCACTTCGGAAAGAATGTCCCAAACCACAAGGTCTTCGCGCTCCACCATTTTTTTGGCGCTTTTAATGGTAGAAGCATAGCCCTTTCTTTCCAATTCGGAGTAGATGAAGGGTTTAAATAGCTCCAATGCCATTTTCTTAGGAAGACCGCATTGGTGCAATTTAAGGTAAGGGCCCACCACGATAACCGAACGACCGGAGTAGTCCACGCGCTTACCAAGCAAGTTTTGACGAAAACGCCCTTGTTTACCTTTAATCATATCCGATAAGGACTTCAGCGCACGACCGTTGGTACCGGTAATGGCACGGCCACGACGTCCGTTGTCAAAGAGCGCGTCTACGGCTTCTTGCAACATACGTTTTTCGTTACGGATAATGATTTCCGGAGCGCCAAGTTCAAGCAGGCGTTTCAAACGGTTGTTACGGTTGATAACGCGGCGATACAAGTCGTTAAGGTCTGAAGTAGCAAAACGACCGCCATCCAGAGGCACTAAAGGACGCAATTCTGGTGGAATAACAGGAATAACTTCCATAATCATCCACTCAGGCTTATTGTCAGACTCAAGGAAAGCCTCAACAATTTTCAAGCGCTTAGTCAGTTTTTTCTTCTTGGTTTGGCTCTTGGTATTTTGCGATTCTTCGCGTAATTCTGCGCGCAAAATGGGCAAGTCAAGTTCTTCTAAAAGGGAGCGAATGGCCTCAGCGCCCATGCTCACTTCAAAAACATCTTCACTTCCATAATGCTCAATAACTTGAATGTATTGATCTTCAGAGATAACTTGCATTTTTTGCAAATTGGTACTCTTAGGGTCAAGCACTATGTAAGAGTCAAAATAAAGCACTTTTTCCAAATCGGCCATGGTCATATCAAGCAAGGTACCGATTTTGGAAGGTAAGGTTTTTAAAAACCAAATATGGGCCACAGGGGCAGCCAGTTCGATATGCCCCATGCGTTCACGGCGCACTTTAGAAGCAATAACTTCTACACCGCACTTTTCGCACACAATACCGCGGTGCTTCATACGTTTGTACTTACCGCAGTTACACTCATAGTCCTTTACAGGGCCAAAGATTTTAGCACAAAAAAGACCGTCACGCTCGGGCTTAAAAGTACGATAGTTGATGGTTTCCGGTTTTTTTACTTCACCGGAAGACCAAATCCGCACGCTCTCAGGAGAAGCGATGGAAATTTGAATAGATTTCAAATTGCGGATATTAGACACACTAGCGGGGGCACCGCGCATGGTAAAAAGGTCATCCAGACTCATGGTATACCCTTCTTAAAGCTCTCACTCCTTAAAGCAAGAGAAAAAATTTATATCAGCAGGGGACGTATCCCCTGCTCTCATTGGTTTCATTGCAGAAAGGCTGTAAAAGTATATACATCCCTTCCCTATTTTCGCTTTATTCGGGGGCTTCTTCGCGAGGTCTGCCCACAGGTAAACGAGGAGGCTTTTTGCTTTCTTCTTGGTCAAGTTTTACATCAAGACCCAAGGACATAAGTTCTTTTACAAGAACATTGAAAGATTCTGGCAAGCCTGCTTCAAGGAAATTATCTCCCTTCACAATCTTCTCATACATTTTTACCCGACCGCCCACGTCGTCAGACTTAACGGTCAAGAATTCTTGCAAGAGATAGGCAGCGCCATAGGCTTCCAGAGCCCATACTTCCATTTCCCCAAGACGCTGACCACCAAATTGTGCCTTACCGCCAAGAGGTTGTTGTGTTACCAAGGAGTAAGGACCGGTAGAACGAGCGTGAATCTTTTCGTCAACCAAGTGGTGCAATTTCAAGATGTACATAACACCCGTGGTTACGCGGTTTTTAAAAGCATTACCTGTGCGTCCATCAAACAACTTGGTCTTTCCGTCTTCATCAACGCCGGCACGAACAAGCCATTTCCAGATTTCTTCTTCAGCGGCACCATCAAATACAGGTGTTTTGGTAATAATGCCATGCTTTAACTTCTTCACATTAAGGATGAAGGTTTCATCATCCATTTCATCTACAAGGGCATCAACATCTTCTGATTTAAAGATATCTTTTACTTCAGCGCGAAGAGCCTGCGTGGCGGCGCCACCTTCAAGCATTTCGTTAACTTGGCGGCCCAATTCTTTAGCGGCCCAGCCAAGGTGCGTTTCCATAATCTGCCCAATGTTCATACGTGAAGGCACGCCTAGAGGATTGAGCACAATATCTACAGGGCGACCATCGGCAAAGAAAGGCATATCTTCTTCAGGTAAAATACAAGAAACAACACCCTTGTTTCCGTGGCGTCCGGCCATTTTGTCACCTACGGAAAGCTTTCTCTTTACCGCAATGTACACTTTAACCGTCTTGATGACGCCTGGGGCCAAATCGTCCCCTTCGGTAACTTTTTCGCGTTTCGTATCATAAATGTGTTTGATAAACTCCACACGAGCTTCATACGCGTCTATGGCATCAGCCACAGCTTCGTTAGCTTCCTTGCTCTTAAAGAGGCCGGAAAGACGCTTCATGGGCAGTTCTTTGTACACTTCTTCGGTGAGCACAGAACCGGCCTCGGCCAGTACTTCACCTTTCTTTTTACCGGGTACGGAAACGACAATTTGTTTGCCCATGACGTGTTCATGCAATTTAGCCTTGGTGCTTTCCGTAAGCGCACGAATATGATCCATTTCTTTTTGATCTAAAACGGCGGTATCGTGAGCTTCAATGGCCAAAGTGCGTTCGTCCTTATCGCCAGAGCGACGGTTGAACATTTTCACGTCAATGATGGTGCCTTCAATGCCCGGAGGTACCTTTAACGATGTATTTTTTACATCGCGAGCTTTTTCCCCAAAGATGGCGCGTAAAAACTTTTCTTCAGGAGTAAGTTGTGTTTCGCCCTTGGGAGTAATTTTACCCACCAATATATCATCGGGCTTTACTGCAGCCCCAATACGAATGATACCGCTTTCGTCTAAGTTGCGCAGCATATCTTCGCCCACGTTGGGAATATCGCGAGTGACTTCTTCGGGTCCAAGCTTGGTATCACGGGCTACAGCTTCAAATTCTTCAATATGCACAGAGGTAAACACGTCATCGCGTACCATGCGCTCAGAAATAAGAATGGAGTCTTCGTAGTTGTATCCACACCATGGCATAAAGGCTACCACAAGGTTTTTACCAAGGGCCAATTCACCATCAGAAATACCGGTTCCATCGGCAAGAATATCGCCTTTTTTGATAACTTGACCAGGCATGCAGCTGGGTTTTTGTCCAAAACAAGAGTTTTGGTTAGACTTATGGTATTTCAACAAGTCATAGGCGCGCACACCACCATGCTCGGGATAAATATCACCTTCATAAGCCACAATAATGCGGTTAGCATCGGCATATTTTACCAAACCATTGGCTTCGGCTACAATACAAGCACCGGAGTCGCGGGCCACGTCAATTTCCATACCCGTGCCCACCAGCGGCTTTTCAGAGCGTAGTAATGGCACAGCTTGACGTTGCATGTTGGAGCCCATGAGAGCGCGGTTAGCATCGTCATGCTCAAGGAAAGGAATAAGTGCCGCAGAAATAGACACCATCTGACCAGGAGAAATGTCCATGAGGGTCACTTCTTCTACGGGGCGCATTTCCACATCACCATGCACACGCACAGTCACTTGCTCATCAAGGAACTTGCCATCTTTATCTACACGGGCGTTGGCCTGTGCTACCACTTCGTTACCTTCGCGCGAAGCGTCAAGATGTACAATTTCTTCGGTCATTTTACCTTCGCGTACCACACGATACGGCGTTTCGATAAAACCAAAATCGTTTACCTTAGCATATGTTGTTAAGGACACAATCAGACCAATATTTGGCCCTTCCGGTGTTTCGATGGGGCAAATACGTCCGTAGTGCGAAGTATGCACGTCGCGCACTTCAAAGCCGGCACGTTCGCGAGTTAAACCACCGGGACCCAAGGCAGAAAGACGACGCTTATGCGTTACTTCTGACAAAGAGTTGGTTTGATCCATAAATTGCGAAAGCTGAGAGGTGCCAAAGAACTCTTTCAATACTGCAGCCACAGGCTTAG
>CAYJHX010000032.1:0-12363 GCA_964369395.1 uncultured Desulfovibrionaceae bacterium | reverse complement strand
GACCAATCAATACTAATTTTTTTGTCATCAAGAGTAAAATCATTGATACGAAAATTAAGCCCCGTCCATTGTGAAAGACCTTGAACCAAAGCTTCAACAGTAAGTTTTTCTACGCTAATCTTTTTCGTTTTGGTAGATTTGGCAGCAGCAGTGTGGTTTTGGGACGGTGCATGCAATGTGAGTTCTGCAGCGTATGCCCCAAAGGAGAGAGTACATACTATGACATAAAAAAGACAGCTGAAAAGTTTTTTCATGGCAATTACCTACTTGCTTAATATTGGATGTGACGACGCTATCTAGAAAATTAAAATTTTTTACCTATGTATATTGAAACCTGTGCACAGTAATGAAGATTGCGCCATAAATGATATTTTCACAAGAAAAAATGTGTTAAAAACGCATAAAAAAGCAGTAAAAATGATTAGATACGCTTATTTAAATTTGAAGACATAAAATACTGGTAGTGTTGTTCATAACTCAAATGCAGTACCATCAAAACGAACACAATAAAATGTACATAGACTATAATATAATGTAAAGAAATAAATTGTAGAACGTATTGATTACATACATTAATTTATGAGTAAAAGTGATGGTATGGCACGAAATTAAACGTCTAATCGTAATCTGTCACAAAGGCGTGTGTAGCGTTTTTGCGTACGATTATTTTTGACTGCCATATGTAATGCTTTACTTTCTCCCACTAACACCACTAATTTCTTACCTCGAGTAACGCCAGTGTATACAAGGTTACGCTGTAAAAGCATATAATGTTGACTCATGAGTGGAATAACCACAGCAGGATATTCTGAACCTTGAGATTTATGAATAGAAATGGCGTATGCTAAGACTATTTCGTCTAATTCATCAAAGTCGTAGGGAACATTGCGTTCGTCATAGCGCACGGTAAGCGTGCGTTCTTTGGCGTCAAGCAAGATAATGCGCCCAATATCGCCGTTAAAAACGTCTTTATCGTAATTATTGCGAATCTGCATAACTTTATCATCGCGATAAAAGACTTTTTCACCGCGTTGAATTTTTATATTTTTATCATAGATAAGCGCGTCTTGTAACAGTTTATTCATATTTTCAGCTCCCACAGCTCCTTTGTGCATGGGGGTGAGCACTTGAATATCTTCAAGGCTATGCAAAGAAAAGCGGCGAGGAATATGATTTTTCACAAGATCTACCACCATGGCGGCAGCTTTTTCCGGCTCATTTTGACGAATGAAGTAAAAATCCGTTAGGCGTTCTTTGTTAGACTCTAAGCAAGGCACTTCGCCATGATTTATTAAGTGAGCATTGCGAATAATTTCGCTTTGTGCCGATTGGCGAAAAATTTCAGTAAGTTCCACTACAGGCATGCTTTGAGAAGCGATAATATCTTTAAGCACATTACCGGGCCCCACTGAAGGTAATTGGTATACATCCCCCACAAAGATAAGTGTAGCCCCTAATGGCGCCGCTTTTAAAAGATGATAGAAAAGCATGGTGTCCATCATGGATGCCTCGTCTACAATAAGTAGTGAGCAAGCCAGTGGATTATTTTCATTACGGGCAAAGCCATCTTCACTAGGATTGTATTCTAATAAACGATGAATGGTTTTAGATTCGCGTTTGGTAGCTTCGGCCATGCGCTTGGCGGCGCGCCCTGTGGGGGCAGCCAAGAGTATTTTTGCACTTGCAGCATGAAAAAGTTGAATAATGGCGTTGATAATGGTGGTTTTTCCTGTACCGGGGCCGCCGGTAAGTACCATGATTTTTGATTGAGTGGCAGTAAAAATGGCTTCCTCTTGCTCTGGTGCAAGGCTTATGGGCAATTTTTCCAAAACGTTTTTTACCATCTCCTGAGCATTATTAAAGCGTACAGATTTAGGAGAGTGTAGTAATCGTTTTAAATAAAAAGCTATTTGACTTTCGTAATGATGATACCGTGTAAGAAAAATACCTGCTTCCCCTTGCATCTCTTCGCATACAATACGTTCTTGGTCTTGCATACTGCCCACGGCATTTTCTACCATATCATAAGTGATTTCTAGAGCTTCCGAAGTCATGGCTACTAATTTTTCTTGGGGCATATAAACATGCCCATCGTCAGTACATTTTGCTAAGGTATAGAGCAGACCCGCTTCGGCTCGTAAAGGATTATCTAAGCTGAAGCCAAGTTTTTGTGCAGCTTTATCGGCAGATACAAAACCGACACCGCGAATATCCATGGCCATGCGATAAGGATTTTCTTGTACAATGCTAAGAGCTTCTGGGCCATAGTGTTTATAAATACGTATGGCATAATTGGCAGTAATACCGTGAGGCTGTAAAAAAATCATCAGTTCACGAATACCACGATGTTCTGCCCAGCCTTTCACAATACCATCGTATTTTTTTCTGCTAATACCTTTTATTTTAAGTAGTTTT
Source organism: uncultured Desulfovibrionaceae bacterium (assembly GCA_964369395.1). Taxonomy (GTDB): domain Bacteria; phylum Desulfobacterota; class Desulfovibrionia; order Desulfovibrionales; family Desulfovibrionaceae; genus CAYJAD01. Next base: position 9,948 of record CAYJHX010000032.1, on the reverse strand, counting down.
TCTGGTGTTTCATCTAATACTTGAAGGGTGTCGGTGCCAAAGGCTTCCACAATGCGTCCGGCCATGGCAGGGCCGACGCCTTTTAACAAACCAGACCCCAAGTAAAGTCGTATACCTTCTGTAGAAGCAGGCATGACTTCTTCGAAGCTCTCCATATGCAGTTGTCGACCAAAACGAGCGTTATTTACCCATTGTCCTACAATTTTTAACTGTACGCCTGCTTGCGGCTCGTGAATATGGCCCACCACCGTTACGATATCCTTACCTTTTGTGGGCAAAGTTCGTAAAACGGTATAGCCATTTTCCGCATTGTGAAAAACAATGCGTTCTATAGAGGCGATTATTTCTACGCTGGTATCAGCAGCATCTAGGAGGGGCATATCCATAAAGTAATTCCGTCATAAAAGAACAAAACATTAGGCTGTCGTGTTTTGCTCTTTTTTAGTGTATAGCGAGATAAGATGGCGTAAACGCTGAGGAGCAAAGGGTTTAGAAATATAATCTTGCATGCCCTCTCCCATACCGAGCTCTTTCATTTCTTGCACGCTGTGCGCAGACATAGCAATGATAGGCAAATGGTTAAAGCGTGGGTTTTCGCGAAGTTTTTTTGTAGCTTCAAGGCCATTTAATTGTGGCATTTCCACATCCATGAGCACTATATCATAGTCATTATGCGCTGTAAGTTCTAAAACTTCTAAACCGTTAGTAGCAACATCCACATCGCAACCAAAATCTTCTAAAGCTTCTAAAGCAATAATGACATTAATATCATTATCTTCAGCCAAAAGAACTCGCGTGCCTACAAGGTCAGGACAGTCTATTTCTGTTAAGGTGGCGTCAAGGCAACTGTCCATTTTTTGGGGTACGGAAAAGGGGATAGTGCATGTAAAGGTAGAACCTTTGTCCACGACACTTTCTACATTGATTTGCCCTTGCATAAGTTTAACAAAACCTTGAGCTACGGGAAGACCAATGCCAGTACCACCATGGCGGCGTGTAAAGGAAGCATCGCCAAGATAGAACAAATCAAACAAAGGTGCCATTTGCTTTTCGGAAATGCCAATACCTGTGTCACTCACAGTAATATTTAAAATACCGGCGTGAGTGTTTTCTTGAGGTTTCCACGAAATCTCAATGGAAACATGACCTTTTTCTGTGAATTTTATGGCATTATATGCGATATTTTGCACTACCTGTAATAAACGCAAAGGGTCGCCTAAAAGCATTTGAGGTACATTTTCAGCTATAGAAAACGAGGCTTGCAAGTGCTTTGCCTCTGCCTCTTGTACGAAGTGTTGCTCTAAGGTTTTAAAGCTATCACGCAATTGAAAAAAGACATGCTCCAATTCCATTTTTCCGGCTTCAATTTTAGAGAAATCCAAAATATTATTAATAACATTGAGGAGTATGCGCGAAGAAAATTTTATTTTCTCTAAATAGCTTGCAACTATAGGATTGGTATTCTTTTTTTCAGCCATAAGGCTCATACCTTCAATACCATTGACGGGCGTGCGCAGTTCGTGGCTCATATTGGCAAGAAAACGTGCCTTGGCCTTTACTGTTTCACGTTCGAGCACTTGTTTTTTTTGTAAGGCAAGAGAGTCTGAAATATCAATAAAGACAACAGTATGGGCTTCTTGAATGTTTCCCCAGGGTATACAGCTTTCGATGAGGGTAAAATCTGTATGGAATTTTTCATTGTGCTGTGTCCACACTTTAGGAACACCACCTACCTTATGCTCTCCAATACTACAAAAAGGGCAGGGAGAGTCAAAATCGTAGAGAATTTCGTAACATTTTGTACTTTTATAGTCGGCAAGTTTTACGAATTCCTTTCCTGCCTTGTTGAACAAAATAAATTCATAATTGCTGGGGTTAACAATATAGAGAGGGATGGGAAATGCGTCTAAAATTTTTTGCGCTTCCTCTTCTTCTTTTTGGCCTATAGCTCGCACTTTAAAATGAGCCATAATACCCTGAATAAGATAGCCAAGGGTTTCTACAATTTCAAGATGTTCTGAAGCCCAGCGATTTATTTTTTGGCTTTGATCTACCCCTAAAAAACCTATGCAAGTGCCTTCGTCAAAAAGGGGCATGGAAATAAGGCTATTAATATCATACTGTTCTAAATGTTTTTTTCGCTGAAGATTTTTTTCTTGAGAGGCATCTTCGATGATGAGGGCATGTCCTTGTAAAAAACTTTCATTATCATATTTTGTTTCGAAAAGTAAATTTAAATCAATCTCTTGTATGTTTCCGTATTTATCAAATAAATGTTCATCTTTTAGCCAAAGATACTCGCAATGCCACAAGGTCGTTGTACGACGTGCAATAATCACACGGTTTGCCTGAAGTGCCATGCCAATTTTGGGTAAAATTGTTTCAAAAAAGGCTTTTTCGTTGGGCAAATCTATCATATTTCGAGAAATTTCTAAAAATAATGAACAGAAATCTTTTCCGTGTATTTGGGGGCTTGTCTTAGAGTTCATAATGGCCTCGATACTGCCTATGCTAAGTGTAAGAATATTTTAATTTTGTCATTTGTTATGTATTTTGAGGCTCTGCATAATTTATTATGTAGGGTCTCATGGAGCATTGACACTAGTCAAAGCGACCAAAAAACAAGAAGATGTGAAACTTTGCTTCATCGTTAAGTGATTGATTTTTGTACCTTTACTTCTACATAGGCAGCGTTTATTTAAAAGGCAAATATTCATTTTTTATATACTAATTGTATGGTTAAAAAATTGTGCAGAGGTCTCATTTTACTGAGGAGTAAAAGAAAAATCTTTTTTAGCAAAAGAATGTATGACGCGTCGTAAATTTTCTGGAATAAAAGGTTTTGTTATATGATCTTGCATACCAGATTCCAAACTTCTTTCAAAATCTTGTGTCATAGCGTGCGCAGACATGGCCACAATGGGAATGTGATGAAAACGTGCGTCGGCGCGTAAACGGCGTGTTGTTTCTAAGCCATCCAAAACAGGCATTTGTATATCCATAAGAATGATATCAAATGTTTTTTCTTTTAAAATTTGCAAAGCACTAATGCCATTTTCAGCAACTTCTGTAATGCAACCAAAACTTTCAAGTACCTCTTGAGCTATGAGGGCGTTGATGTCGTTATCTTCTACCACCAGCACAGCTATGCCACTGATATCAAGGTCTTCTGTGGTTTCTTTAAAAGAGGCTTCGTTTTTGTCAATAAATTCAAAGTCATTTGCCAAAGAGAAAGGAACAATACAAGAAAAAGTACTGCCTTGTCCCACAGTACTTTTCACATGAAGCTTTCCTTCCATAAGTTCCACAAAACGTTTTACTATACTTAAACCCAGTCCGGTGCCGCCATATTGACGTGTTGTAGAACTGTCAACTTGGCTAAATTCTGTAAAAAGCCTGTCAAGTTTGTCTTCGGGAATGCCAATGCCTGTGTCTTGCACCTCAATACACAACCATGTGCACTTTTTATCTTGATTCCATGTGGTATTTGGTAAAGGCTCATGGGGATAAATAGTAATACGCACAAAGCCCTTGGAAGTAAATTTGATAGCATTGTTGGTAAGATTAATAATGATTTGCGATAAACGCAAAGAGTCTCCCACCAGCATAAGGGGGACAGCAGAGTCAATACAAATGTCTAAGTCAATGCCTTTATTTTCTGCTGCCAGTTGCAAGATGGCTTGCACACCGTGTATGACGTCTGTAAGTCGAAAAAGAGTAGAGGTAAAGGTAATATTGCCTGCATTAATGGCAGATAAATCTAAGGTCTCATTGATAACACTGAGCAAATTGTCTGAGGAAAATTTTATTTTATCAAGATATTCTTTAATTTGAGGGTCGGTATTGGCTTGCTCTGCCAAGTGAGTAAGCCCCACAATACCATTGAGAGGGGTACGCAACTCATGACTCATATTGGCAATAAATTGCCCCTTGGCCACATTGGCTTCTTGTTCAAGAACATGCTCGCGCTGAAGGCGTAAGGTTTCTGTAATGTCTAAAGCTAAAGAAAAACGACTGTTTTTTTGTTTTTCCCAAGTGATACAGCTATCAATTATTTGGAAATCTCGATCTAATAGTGCGTTGTGATGATACCACACATAGGGGGTTCCGTCAGGAGAAAGACGCTTATTAGTACAAAAGGGGCAGGAGGTATCAAGATTTTGCAAAAGCTTATGGCATGGTGTTGTGCTTACGTTGGTAGTGTCAAAGTTATCTTCAATAGCTTTGTTGTAAAATAAAAAGGAGTAATCTTCCATGCTTGATATATAGATAGGCATGGGCATAAGATTAAGCAAAGCGCGCAGTTGTTTTCTTTGTTCGTGTACACGATGCCTTGTTGTGTAGTGAGCATAGGCTGCATTGATAAAAACACCTAAGGCTACAAGAGTATTTAAAATGCTTTCTGGCCAATCAGGAACAGTATGGCATTGATCAATGCCAAACATGCCCACAACACGCCCTTCGTAAAACAAGGGCACAGCCACCAAGCCTCTAATGTCTTGCAGAAGTAAATTGTCTCTTTGTGTTCCTGCGGGTAAAGACTCTACGTCGTTACAGATAAAAGCATCTCCGCGTGTAAGGGAATGCATCATGTCATTTTCGTCAAGGGAGCGAACATCAAGATGTTCTAAGTTATCTATTTCAGCAGAAATACCCTTGGCAACCCATTCGTAAGCATTTGTCCAAATGTTTGTTTCTATTCGGTAAAATATATAAACGCGGCTTACATCTAGAGTGGTTCCAATATCTGCTAACACATCTTGTAAAAAACTATCATCTTCTTGTTTATTAAACATGCTTTTGGAAACACGCGTAAATAAATCAATATATCTAATTTTATTAGAAAATGTAACTGTCTTATTGTGAACTGTAGAAGGGGAAGACATGAAATTATTCATAAAGCAGTTCCTACAAAAGGCTATATGCTAGCAAAAATAAACATACCTAAAGTTACCAAAATTAGACTTCGAAATAACATAAATTGAAAGTATCATGTTTGTTGTATATGTCAAGTAATTGTCCTTAAAAGCCCAAGATGAAAGGCCATTGTTATTCCTAGTAAATTAATATGATTATCTAAAAAATGTGTTACAATATTGAGATATTAGAAAAAGCCTTTAAAAGTAGTCTTAGGGGTATTTACGAATGCAATAAAAAGTTGTATGATGAACAAGATGTAGAAGATATTCTTAGGTGCATATAAAGAATTTTATATATATCTAAAAAACCATACGAACATATAAAACGCTCAAAAAAGATAGTGAAAAGGATTATGCAAGATTATCCCTCCCTTAAAATAGGCCTTGCGGGTTTTGGTACGGTGGGCACAGGCGTTGTGCGCACATTGGAAGAAAATGCTACACTTATTGAGCAGCGTATTGGACGCTCCATTGTTGTAAAAAGTGTTCTTGTGCGCGATGCGTCCAAGGCGCGATCTTGTGCATTGCCTGCGTCGGCTCGTTTTGTAGACAAAGCAAGCGATTTAACCGATGACCCCGAAATTGAAGTGATTTTAGAGCTTATGGGAGGCATAGAAACCCCCGGAGCCCTTATCTCTCGCGCATTGGATATGGGTAAGCATGTAGTCACCGCCAATAAAGCCCTTTTAGCTGAGGCTGGTACAGACTTGTTTGCCAAGGCAGAAGAAAAAGGCTTATCATTGCTCTACGAAGCTTCTGTTGCTGGGGGGATTCCCATTGTACAAACTCTTAAAGAAAGCCTTGCGGGCAATACCATTAGTTCGCTTATAGGTATTCTTAATGGTACAAGCAATTATATTCTCTCACAAATGTCTACAGAGGGGCTTGATTTTGCTACAGCATTATCTGAAGCGCAAGAATTAGGCTTTGCCGAAGCTGACCCCACCCTTGATATTGATGGGCACGATGCAGCACACAAATTGGTATTACTGATTCGTTTGGCCTATGGCGTGGAATACCCGTATACAGAAATGCCCGTGCATGGCATTCGTCATATGCATAAACTAGATATTGCCATAGCTAGAGAGTTTGGCTATCGCGTAAAATTGTTGGCTCAAGCCCGTTTGGTTGATGGTGCTATTGAGGCAGGCATTTTTCCCACATTGATTCACCATCGTTTTCTTATGTCCAGCGTGGGGGGCTCATACAATGCTGTGCGTGTAGAAGGGAATGCTGTAGGTTCGTTGTTTTTGCATGGCAGAGGAGCAGGGGATATGCCCACTGCTTCCGCTGTAGTCGCAGACTTGCTGACAGTGGCTCGAGAAGCAAAACCTCACAATACGGGCTTCATTCGCCAAGTGCTTGAACGTGCGACAATTCTGCCACCAACTGAAAGCGTGTCTCCATATTATCTGCGTTTTATGGTAAGTGATACTTCTGGTGTTTTGCGAGATATTGCAGGTATTATGGCCGCACAAGGTATCAGTATTGCACAAGTTATTCAAAAGCCAGAAGAACAAGGTTCGGTGCCGCTTATTTTTATGACACACGAAGCCAAAGCACAAGCTATGCAGCAAGCTTTAGAAACTATAAAAACACAGCAAGTGCTTCAAGATGTACCTGTTTGCTATCGCGTTTTACAATAATTAACCACGAGCTTTCCCATGCAAGATAATTTTCTTACAAAAATTAGCCATGAAGTGCGTACGCCTATTAACGCTATCATCGGTCTTGGATTTTTATTTCAACAAACCAGACTTGATGATAAGCAACGCAACTTTCTGACCACTATTATTTCTTCAGCTGAAAATCTTCTGCAAACATTTCAGGGAATTTTAGATTATACCAGCACAGAGGAAGGCACTCTTGAGCTGCAAAATCTTCCTTTTAATACACAAGTACTTTTAAACAGCGTGGCTCAAACCGCTTCCTTGCGTTGCCAAGAAAAAAAGTTGAAGTTTTCCATGACCTGCGCACCAGAAGTTCCCCCTGAACTTATGGGAGATTCCATACGCATTTCGCAAATATTACTTAATATTACACTAAATGCGGTGAAGTTTACCTCGGAAGGCTCTGTGCATATTCACGTAGAGCGCGATGCTGAAGATGCAAACAATATTCGTTTTTCTGTGGCCGATACGGGAATAGGTGTTCCTGAAGAATGGCGCGAAAAGATATTTGAACCCTTTATGCAAGTGGATAATTCGCATACACGCACCTTTGGTGGAGCTGGTCTTGGTCTGGCGACGTGTAAGCAGTTGGTATCACTTATGAAAGGAAAAATTCAAATTTTCTCCAATACGCCTGCAGGGGTAGATACGGAATATCCTGGCTCTGTTTTTGTTGTCACTTTGCCTTTGCCTAAGGCCGAGGCCGGTACTGCCATACAAGAAACACCGCTTAAGGGGCAGAAGGTTCTTATTGTTGATAATAATGCCTTGCATACACAATTCATGGTGCCGATTTTACAAAGTCTTGGAATGGAAGTGGAAACTTCGAATCATTCTGAAGATTCTATAAAAATAATTGCTGAAGCGGATAGAGCGGATGCACCATTTAATTTTGCTCTGATTACTTGGCAAATGCCAGATATGGACGGTTTGGAGATTGCGCAATATTTGCGAGATATGAAAAAGCAAAATCCTGCTCCTGCTCTGGTGCTTATGTCTGATTATTGCATTGATGAAATGGAGACGTTAGCCAAAGAAGCGGGTTTTCGTGAATTTATCCAAACGCCTGCCAACGCAGAAGAATACAGAGATGTTTTGCTGGCTGTGTTTGAGCAATTGGAAGCTGAGCGTCTGACATTAGAAATTATAGAAGATGTAGTAGTGGATGACACTCCTGTACGAATTCTTTTGGTGGAAGACAACGAAATTAACCAAGAAATTGCGTACGAAGTTCTTACTTCTGCGCTTTACGAAGTAGACGTAGCCAACAATGGCCAAGAAGCTGTTGAATGCGTTCAGATGATGCAGTATGGCCTTATTCTTATGGATATTCAAATGCCTGTTATGGATGGGCTAGAAGCTACCAAGGCTATTCGTGCTGCTGGGTACAAAATGCCTATTATTGCCATGACAGCGCATAGCATGGCTGATGACAAAGAAATTTCTCTTGCTGCTGGTATGAATGCGCACTTGACCAAACCTTTAGAACCTATGGCTCTTTTTAGTACCATTGCCTCTCTTTTACCTACGGCTTCTAAAGCTACAAAAAAAGAGACCCTTGATAAAGAAGTCAACATTGTGCGTAAAGAAAAACTGCCAGATACCATGGAAGGTTTTAATTTAACAAGCGGTCTTGCGGCTGTGGCTGGCAATGAAACCTTATACATCTCTCTTTTGCGTAAATTTGCCACAAGATATGCGGATATAAACCAAGATATCAGTGATTGCATTCAAAAGAACGATTTGGAAACTGCCATTCGTCATGCACATACAGTGCGCGGTATTGCTGCAAACTTAGGTGCAGAGGCTTTAGCTTCTGCGGCGGAGGCTTTAGAAAAAGCCATTGCTCTTGCTCCAAGTATGACAGCGCCGCATCTGCGCACCTTGGTTTTGCGCTTGACAGATGCTGTGGATGCCATTCGAACGAATTTAGGCCTTGGTGGAGGTTCAACAGAATCTACTGCAGGGAAAAAGGTTTCTGAATGCCTGAATGTGGCTGAAAGAGAGCATGCTAAGCATGTGCTTGATTTGGCTATTATGCATATGGAACAAGATTGGGGCCATGCCAATGATATTGTAGATTATCTCTATGAGCGCTTGAGCGAAACAGAAGTCAGCAATCTTTTAGTGCAATTGAAGCAAGCGTTGGAAGATTTTGATGTGGAACACGCTCAAGAACTGAGCGTAGAATTGCAGAAGATGTTATAAAAGGTACGAAACCAATCTAACGAGCGAAGCATATTGCACTTTTTTAGCAGTTTGCTAATGGCTCTGCATTGCTTGATTCCTTTTAGTAAGGACGCTTACTTTCGATTATATTGACTATCGTCAACGCTGTAAAAAGACCTCGCGTACGAATTGCGCAGAGGTCTTTTTGTAGCAGAAAACAAAAAAATCACTGTAGAAGGCCATGGATTTTAAATTTTCTTATAAAAATTTTGTTGAAAAACATCAGCGAATTGAAAATGCCTTTTGGGCTTGGATCGGTTCTTCTTTGTGTTTGCTTTCCATTGTGCTTATAGATGCGTGGATTTTTGAAGCACAAAATATTGAGTTTCTTATGGCTTCCTTTGGCGCTTCGGCAGTATTGGTTTTTGGGGCACCGCAAAGTCCTTTGGCGCAACCGCGTAATGTTTTAGGTGGGCAATTTGTATCGGCCATTGCCGGAGTCACATGTCAGATGTTTTTAGAATCGTGGCCCACCCTCGCTGCCTGTACTTCTGTTTCTTTAGCTATTTTATTAATGACACTTACAAAAACGTTGCATCCTCCAGGGGGCGCTTCGGCTCTACTTGCTGTGGTGGGTGATCAATCCATTAAAAATTTAGGCTATACCTATGCGGTTGTTCCTTGTTTGATGGGGGCTAGTTTGGTAGTAGGTATTGGCATTGTCTTAAGCTATGCGACAGGAAGAAAAGTGTATCCCGTAAAATGGTGGTAGTTTTTTTGAGGCTTTTGCGTAACTCCTTGAACAAAGACTCAAGACTCCTGCATAATTAAAAAATCATGGATTGCTTCGTCGCTACGCTCCTCGCAATGACCTAGTATTACAACGAAAGTCATTGCGATCGAAGCGAAGCAATCCAGGTATTTCAGCAGTTTTAAGAATTATGCAGGACTCTTAACTCGCGAAACCTTGACGATAGCTAATAAAAAAGGCCTATACATGTTTTTCTGCACAGGCCTTTTTTATATATTTATAAGTAATATATATAATTGTGTTTTTTAGGCAACAGCATTTACTCCAGTAAAGGAAGAAAGGTCTCCATTTGAATAAGAGCCTATGTTACTGGTGCCTGTGTTAGCCCACCAAGCCACCATACTTTCCATTTGAATGCGGCTGCGTAGGGTGCTTGGGT
>CAYJHX010000031.1:0-12884 GCA_964369395.1 uncultured Desulfovibrionaceae bacterium | reverse complement strand
CCTCTTCTCTAGAAAAAGTAAAGCTGATAACTAATCTATACTCTTCATAAAAAAATAAGGCGATTCAGAAAATAATCTGAATCGCCTTTTTTATGTAAAAGATATAGCACAATCAACTGTGCAAAAATTCTATACTTGATTTATGCGCTCGCGTAATAATAGGCTATGGTCATAAGCACCATGCTGGTTGCGCGTAGGCCTTGGTTGGTAAGAATAAGCTGTAAGGCGAGTTTTGGCTTATAAAAGCCTGCATAGGCAGGAAACTGATGCCTAATGCCACGCATGGGCGTAGAAAGAATATTCCCCACCAACAGTGCCATAACGATGGCTCTTTCGCTGAGCAGGCCGTCATGCAGGGCAAAGCCCGCCGCTGATAACGCCGCACCTAGTTCTGCTGCCATATATAAAGCAATAATGCCCATGGCTTCGGGTTCTAAAAAAGAGAGGGCTGTGGCATGTAAGGCCATCCAGCGTTCCACCGCATCAAAAAAACCGTACTGTTGCAACATATACATAAGAATATAAATGGGAATGGTAAAATAGAGCAACTTTATAAAACGGCGACGAAACATTTTCCACGCTTTTTGTGTGGCTGCTTTCCATGAAAAAGGCGTGTTATCCAGATGGCAGGGCACACAGCCTTCTGGCCTTTTGGGTAAAAAAAGCGCTCCCACAAGCACTGTAAGCGCTGTGCGCAAAAAAGCTGCCGCAAGGGTAAGGCCCACATAAATACATGTGGGAAAACCCAATATGGGCCAGAGCATAAAAAATATGGTGGGCGTATGCGTGAGTATAGTTGGTAGGCTGTTAAAAATATTGGAAAGGATAACTTCTCTTTTGGGCATTTCTCCTTGTTCATATTTTTCGCTGAGTAAGGTATTGGCTGACATGGGAGAGACAAAAGCCATGGAAAAAGCGGCGCCGGAAATATCGCTTAAATGTGCCGCGCGCGAAAGGGGTGCAGCAAAACGTGCCAAATACTTTGTCCAGCGCAAAGCTTCTAATATATTGGCTATAAGTAATCCCAAAGAAATGCCCATAAGAAGACGAAACATGGGAATAAAGAGCGAATCCCAAAGGGGAAGTAGTTGTTCCATCGTATACCTTGTCAGGCTGTTGAAAAAGTGCAATCTACTTCGTCAGACTTGTTTTTTGCTCTAGTCGAGTACCAGAAGAGTACACTCCTTTCGCAAAAAACTTCGTCTTCCTCGTATCTTACGCTTTTTGAACAGCCTGTAGAAAAACGATAAAAGGGATATTTTATCAAAAAGTTTTTTAAAACAGACTTTTTCAACAGGCTGTTATCATAGGCTGTTGAAAGTTTCCTCAAAATAGATATCTCTTATACTGGCTTAAGGTAATAACTCTACGTAACTATTTACTTGTCCAAAACGGTGATGTGTATAAAGCGCGTTTTGGGAGGGGATGGGGGATTGGGGGAAGGAGAGGACTTTTTGGCGCTAGCAAAAGTCCTCCCCTTCCCCCAAGAATAGACATGCTAAACATCCTCTTTTCCCCCGCCAAAAAACTACTCATTCAGAGCTCTACCTTCATCTTCGGGTAAATGGGGTTGTGTGGCGGCGTCTCGTGCCAGCACGTCACAGCGTTCATTTTCTGCATGGCCGGCGTGGCCGCGCACCCAGTGGAAGGTGACTTGATGTTCTACCAAGAGGGGCCATAGGGCTTCCCAAAGGTCTTTATTTTTTACAGGTTTTTTATCGGCCTTGCGCCATTGATTTTTGCGCCAATTGGCCAGCCATTTTTTTTGTATGGCATTGCACACGTATTGGGAATCAGAAAAAACATCCACAAGGCAGGGTTCTTTGAGTTGGCGCAACCCTTCAAGGACGGCCATAATTTCCATACGATTATTGGTGGTTTTGTTATAGCCCCCAGAAAATTCTTTTTCGTGTTCGGTGCTTACAAGACGCAAAATGCATCCCCATCCGCCGGGGCCGGGGTTTCCAAGGCAAGAGCCATCGGTATAAAGCTGTATATGTTTCATATGTTACCTGTAGTGATTGTTTATTTTTCCAGAGCATTCCAAATATGTAACAAGGTAGCATCAAGGCAAAGGTAGGCATCGTTGTTGGCAAGACACAGGGCAAGGCCTTCTTCGGCTTGCAGACGTGCCCCTTCGCCGAGGACTTTGCGTACTAAGGGAGGCACGGCCACCACGGCTTCTTGATGCGCAAGACCTACGCCTACGTAGAGGGTATTGACTTCGTAGGGGGGCAGGGCAAGGTTTCCTTGTGAGGCTTGCAAAAGCAGAGGAATATTCCATGTTTTGCTAAATTTTTCGCGCCAGTGGTACAAATTTTTGAGATTTTCTACGGATAATATTTTATCTTCGTTCAGGATGGCATGGGTATTTTCGCCGGCGGGTTTGAGGGCTTCAAGGCGTCGTTCAAAATTCCACCAAAAGGCAGACACAGTCATGGCAAAAAGGCAGAGGAGGATGAAAAGGCGCAAGCCCGGCCTGTCACACGATTCCGCAATGAGCGGGCCGTTATTTCGTCTGAAAGGAATCATGGTTTTGTCCTCGGATAGATTTGGAAATACTTTTGAGTATTTTTACGATACACTTATATGGGGTGCGCTATATGTAAGACTTCTTTGGCTATTTCCACATCTTTGGCAATGCGCTCTTTCAGCTCTCCCACATGGGCAAATTGCATTTCTTCGCGGATATATTGGACAAAAGAAAGGCGAATTTGCACGTCGTACAACTTTGGTTTGCCTTGCAAAATAAAACTTTCCACAGAAAGGGCATCGTTACCAAAGGTGGGCACATAGCCTACGTTGGTAACGGCAGGATAGGTAACGCCGGAATCTTCTAAATAGTCTTCGCACACGGTAACCCACGTGGCATAGACGCCTATTTTGGGTACCAACGTGGAGCCCACTTGCAGGTTGGCTGTGGGAAAGCCTAGTCCATCGCCGCGTCCGTATCCATGAATAATGGGGCCGTCCAAATGGTAATAGCGGCCTAGGAGGGGGTGAATTTCCCACGCTTCGCCTTGACGCACAAGGTTGCGAACGCGGGTGGAGCTGACCACGGCATCGTTGACAATGACGGGAGCTAGTTGTTCTACACCAAAGCCATAATTTTTTCCCAGCTGTTGTAAAACTTCAAAATTTCCTGCTCGTCCCTTACCTAGCGAAAAATCATAGCCAATGACCAACTCTCGGCATTCTAGAGGGGCTAGCACATGTTGCACAAATTCTTCGGGGCTTAGAGCGGCTAAATCCATGGTAAACGTCATTTCTAATACAAGGTCTATGCCGTTGATAATAAAGAGCGTATATCTTTCGTCTTGACCTAGTAATAGAGCAGGGGCGCGGGTGCCACCAGCAAGGACAGCCAAAGGGTGCGGCCAAAAGGTCACTACCACCGAGAGTAATTTATGTTCCGCGGCCTTTTTGGCGGTACGGTGCAAAAGTGCTTGATGGCCTACGTGTACGCCATCAAAGTTGCCGATGGTAACGCAGGTGCCTTTATAGTCGTGAAGTTTTTTTTGCGCTTGAAAAAAACGCGCAAATTCTGAAACAGAAGTAAGTCGATGCATATCTTTTAAACAAGGCGTTGAAAAATAAAGGTGTAATGATTGCGCAATGCCAAGGAAAGGCGCAGGGTATCTGCCTTTTGTGTGTCGGGATTTTGCTTAGCAAACGAGAGCAAATGTTGGCTGATGTGATTAAAGTCTTTGGCATCGGCCCGTAAAATCATCTCTCTATAGGCAAAGATTTTTTCTTGAGTTTGTTTTTTGGCGGCCCCTTTAAAGGCGCGCACATAGTCTTCGACAAAATACAAAAAAAAGCTTTTGGCCGTTTGCGGAAAAGATTGCTCAAGGGCAAGAGCCCATAGGCCAATATAGATCATGTGTAATTCGTGAAGCAAAGTGCGCCGCAAGGTGCGGCTGAAAAGGCCCAAATTAAAGATTTGCAACTCTGAGGTAAAGTCCACATCATCTAATAAAGCTTTGAAATTTGCCGCCACTTCAGCGCAAACGGTATCGTCCAGTCCCAGCACAGAAGTAGGGCGCTCCACGCCAGAACATGCGCCTTGAGCAGTATCCCAAGACCTTTCTTGCTGCGCTTCTTGTAAAATACCTTGGAATATGCTTTGCCCGCTATGTTGTGTCGTGTTTTGGTGCGCCTCTGAGGTAAGATTGGGGGGGCTTTTTTGCTGCATATTTTGGGTGCGAGCATAGACTGCTTCATTGGCATGACGCAATCGTTGAGCCTCCTCTTTAAGGGCTTCCTCCATAAAGGCTTTTTCGTAACTTTCTGCGGTATCACTCATGGCCTTTGTCTCCGCTCCTTTTTCTCCGTGTTCTCCGCTGTGGTTTTGGCTTTTGTGCAGCATCTTTAGCATTTGCCTTAGAGGCCTGGGCAGTACGTGTTCTTTTGGTGCTGTGTCTTTCTTGTGAGGGGCTTTTTTTACTTTCCCCACGTTCCTTACTGTCCCCATTTTTGTTGCTGTAGGCTTTTTCAAAGGTATCGGCACTTTCCGCTGATTCTTTACGCGAGCGCGAAGAACGTTGACCTTTAGAGGCATCGGAGGTGCTTTTATTTCTTTGGCGACTGGACGAGCTGCCACGAGAATCGCCAGAACGAGCGGGGCCACCCGATCCGCCAGAACGCTGCGTCCAAGAAGGTAAGCTGCCCAAACTTTCTTGGTAGGCGGCGTCAAGCAACATGGCTAAAAGGATGTCTTGTCCCTCTTCGGCGCTGAGCACCTCTTCCAGGGGGGGCATTTTTTGTTCGTCATGGTTAATGAAAATATTTGCTACATAGCGAAAACGTTTTACTCTTTCTTTTTCTAAACCGGTAAGGGTACGATATCGGGCTTCCAGTAAGGTAGAAAGCCGTTGCCCCACCACCTTTGCTACGTCGGCATCGCTAGGCAATTCTTTTTGTGCTAAATTTATGGCGTAGTGTTTGGCAATGCGCTCTAGCTCGAGTTTTTGCATAACATCTACCAAAGAAATTACGGTGCCTGCGGCTCCGGCGCGTCCTGTGCGTCCGGCGCGATGTATGTATATTTCGTGGTCTCCCGGAGGTTCGTATAAAAAGACGTGAGAAAGCGCAGGAATATCAATACCTCGGGCAGCCACATCGGTGGCTACCAAAAAGCGCAAGCTTCCGGAACTCATCTTTGCCAGCACTCTTTCGCGTTTACTTTGGGATAAATCGGCGGAAAGCTCATCGGCATTATAGCCAAACCCCTTTAAAACTTCTGTGACATAATGGACATTCGCCTTGGTATTGCAAAAAATAATGGCAGAAGCAGGATTTTCTTTTTCGATAAGGCGTATAAGAGCGCGATCTTTGTCCATGGCTTTGCACAAGCAGTATAGATGCTGCATTTGTGGCACGTGCACTTGTTTTTCCGAAAGAGAAAGCAAGGCAGGATTGGTCATGAACTCTTCGGCCAATTGTAAAACATGGGGAGGGTAGGTGGCGGAAAAAAGACATGTACTTACGTTGCGTTTAGGCAAATAGCGCTGCACTTCTTTCATATCGGGATAGAACCCGATGGAAAGCATGCGGTCTGCCTCGTCAAAAATGAGAGTGCGCACATGATCAAGGGTTAAGGAGCGGCGCAAAAGGTGGTCGAGCACACGTCCGGGGGTGCCCACCACTAGTTGCGCGCCGGAACGTAACGCTGTGTTTTGCTTGCCATAGCCTACGCCACCGTACACAGCCACCACATCAAGCCCCGTTCCGGCAAAAAGGGTTTTTGCTTCGCGCTCTACTTGTACAGCCAATTCGCGTGTGGGCACCATAACTAAAGCTTGCACCACATTTTTTTCTGCGGAAAGCTGCTGCAAAAGGGGCAACACATACGTGCCCGTTTTGCCGCTGCCCGTACGCGATTGCACCATAAGATCGCGCCGTGCAAGCAAATAGGGTAAGGCCAAGGCTTGTACAGGCATAAGCTGCGCCCATTGCGCTCGTGCACAGGCTTCTTGTATGTTTTCAGGAAGTTGTGTCAGCGTTGTTGAGGCGAGCGCGTTTTCTGGCTCACGTATAAGTGTTACGGGAGTTTCTTCAGAAAGCGCTTTGGAAGTAGGGGATGTGGAAGAAGCCTGAGAAGGCTCATGGTCATGGTGCGTCATAATTGTTCCTTGTATACCTGTGAATTGCACACTCTAGCATTAAAAGTTATGGGGCGCAATGATTGAAAGGAGCATGGAATTTTGGAGGCAAAGAGAGGCATATTGCTGAAAAATAGTGCTTATGTTAAACGCTTTACAAGATAACTAAGAAAGGAATGCACAGGTATGGCTATTATTTTTACCGTCAATAGTTGTTTTACGCAGGCTTTGCAAGCCTTGGGGCATACGGTCTATGACGTGAGTGTGCGCCATGCAGGCATGTATTCAGCCAAACTTCTTTTGCAAAAGTATATGCCAGGTTTTGTGCAACCTGATATTTTTTTTCATGCTGAGGCTTTAGGCACAAAAATATTTTTTTCCGATATACATGAATTGTCGTGTCGTACTGCGTTTTGGAGTATTGACACCCATTTACACTATGGGTGGCAACAATTTTATGGGCGCTTGTACGATATTTTTTTCACACCGCATAAAAATTTTTTGACGCATTTGCCTGCATCGTGGCAGCACCCCAATACGCATCGCTTGACACGTAAAGGTGATGCGTATCCGTGGAAAGAGCATACAAAGCGTACGCATAATTTAAATTTTGTGGGTAGATTAAGCGGGACACGTCAACAAAGAAAAAATTTGTGTTGTATGCTTCAAGAGCGCTTTGGGGTAACATCGAAAGAAAATTTGTCTTTTACTGATATGATGCATCTTTTTGCTGATACACGTGTCATACCCAACGAATCTATTGCCAATGAGGTGAACTTTCGGCTTATGGAAGGAACCAGTGTGGGAGCATGCGTTATTAGCCCCGATGTGGGTGAAGACCAAAATTGTTTGTTTACTCCGGGCAAAGAAATTCTTGTGTATAAAGATTTAGAAGACTTGGAACAGATTATTACGCGTTGCTTGCAAGAGCCCGACTTTTGCGAAAGTGTTGGTCGCGCGGCTTGGGAAAGGGTGCAGAAAGAACATCTCATTGAGCATAAGACCGCGCAATTGTGTGCGGCTTTTTTTGACCAGCCCACGGTGTATCATCGTGAGCTGGCATATAGCCAAGATATAGCACAGTTTTCTTTCTTTTTGGCGTATTTTTCTAAGGTTATACAAAGAGAAAAATCTTCTTGTCTCCATTCGCAAGAGCCAGATGCGCACACACAGGATACACAAGGACAAGGCGTTCCAAAAGAACTGGTGCCCAGTAGCGCCACTTGTTTTCCTTTTTACAAGCACAATTATACGCTTTTGCCCCTTGGTATCGTGCAAGAGCTTTTTTTAACTTTGCAAGCAGAAGGTGCGGACAATCCTTGTCCTGCATATAAAGAAAAGGTGTATGCCTTATTAAGTCAAGCCGATTATTGCCTTTTGCAGAAAAATACAGAAAAAGACGACGCCTTGTTAGAATATAACAAGATGCTGGCCATAGCCTGTGGTGGCGCCGCCTTGCATTATGGAGACGCTGCACGCAGCTATTTTTATTTACGGCAACACGAAAAATTATGCCAATACTCGCCGCCACCTTTATTTACCTGCCCCATGGAAACGGGGCTTTCGTGGGTAACTGTGCTTATTCGAGAGAAAAAACAATGTCTTGTGGGGAGTAATTATGTCAGCGGTTGCTGTCGCACGGCCTTTGATTTTACTTTTCTTTTGCGCGAGCGCGATGTGTACGATATGCGCTGGGTGGCAGGCATGACGCTTCTTGATCACGTATGGAAGCATTATCCGGCCTTTGATGAATACTCTATACCTGTGATACTGCGCTGAAAACCGCATTGAGAATTTGTCCATACATTGACAGCAAAGGGGGAATTTGGCATTGTTCCCGTTCAAAAAAATGAAGTCTTCCCGAGAAAAACCTCTGTGTAATTATTTCTAATTTTGGAATGCTGTATGAAAACAAGAACTTTGCTTTTCATGCGCATATTACTTGTGTAGAGGTTTAAAAGATACATCAACATTGCATAGAGGTTTTTATGTCACAATTGGATATTGAAAAACAAATGGCTCAAATTACTCGCGGTATTGCAGAGCTTATTGATGCTGAAGAATTACGAAAGAAAATTTTACGCGGTAAGCCTCTTACAATTAAAGTAGGTTTTGACCCCACCGCGCCGGATTTGCACTTGGGGCATACCGTGGTTATGCACAAAATGCGTCACTTTCAAGAATTGGGACACAGAGTGGTCTTTCTTATCGGCGATTTTACCGGCTCCATTGGTGATCCTTCTGGCAGAAGTGAAACGCGCCCTCCTTTGACCAAAGAACAAGTGTTAGCCAATGCAGAAACGTATAAAAAACAGGTTTTTAAAATTCTCGATCCCGAAAAAACCATCGTGGAGTTCAACTCTAAGTGGCTTGGTGAAATGGGCGCTGCCGACTTTATTCGTTTGGCCTCTCGTTACACCGTAGCGCGTATGATGGAAAGGGATGATTTTGAAAATCGCTATAAAGAACAACGTCCCATTGCCATTCACGAATTTTTGTATCCTCTTTGCCAAGGCTATGACTCCGTAGCTTTAAAAGCCGATGTGGAAATGGGTGGTACCGACCAAAAATTTAATTTATTGGTGGGGCGTCATTTGCAAAGCCAGTACGGCATGGAAAGTCAATGCATTATTACCATGCCTTTACTTGTGGGTACTGATGGTGTGCGTAAGATGAGCAAATCTTACGGTAATTATATTGGTATTGACGAAAGCCCCAGCGATATTTTCGGCAAGGTGATGTCTATTTCTGATGAATTGATGTGGAGCTATTACGAATTGCTTTCTTCGCAAAGCCTTGAAACCATTGCTGACCTTAAAACACAGGTTGAAAGCGGCTCTTTGCACCCCAAAGTGGCTAAAGAAGATTTGGCCGAAGAAATGGTGACGCGTTATCACAGCGAAACTGCCGCCAAAGAAGCCCGCCAAGGCTTTAATGCTGTTTTTGCCGGTGGGGGCGTACCGGACGATGCCCCTTGCTATGAGTGTAGCGAAGGTGAGGCCAGTACACCGCCTGTGTTTTTAGAAGCTGCCGGCCTTGTAAAATCGCGTGGCGAAGCTCGTCGCTTAATTAAAGAAAACGCGTTGTCTATTGACGATGTGCGTTGTGACGATGCGCAAACACCGCTTAAGGCTGGTTCTTATATTATTCGCCTTGGTAAAAAACGCTTTTTGCGCTTAACAGTACAATAAGCGCTACACGACCTAAGAATTTATAAAAAACACACAATCTGGGAGAAAATTATAAAGACACGCTGATGAAATGTTTTTTCGTCCTCTAGCTGTGTCAGACTCACCTTGCTAAGACGGCATGTATGTCTACATAGTATGTCCTTGGCAAAATGTGTCTTTTTTGTTAGAGACGAAAATTTTATTCCCTCAGCGTTTCCTAAAGTAATATACCACAAGAGCTCTTCTTTTGGGCAAATTTTTTCGCAGACTATAGAGAGGAAGAGGGCGTACTTTTGAAAAAAAATCTCTTGATTATCTTGGATTTCTTACATGGTATGCTCTCTCCCCATACAGAAAAATGGCGTAGCGCCATGCGTTTTTTTTTCTTGCTTTATGTGCTTACCTTTTCTTTTAGCTCTTTCTTACGAGATTTTTTCCCCCATTTATGCATTTTTTTTCTTATTCTTTACCATCTTGGAGATTACAAAAAGAGTACGTGGGCTTGCTTTAGCGGCAAAAAATACTTTTTCTTCTTCTATGCTTTTTTAGGGCTTGGTGTTATTTTTTCACAAAATGTGCCCGCATCTTTGCATTTACTTCTCCAACACTCTTATACCTCTCTGGCTTTGCCCTTTGTGACCATGGAAAGCTTTCGGCATAGTAAAGAATTGCGTTTACTGGCGTATACATTATTGGCGGCGCTTTTTCTTCAGGGGGGTAATGGTATATACCAATATATTACGGGCTACGACTTTATTTGCAATATTGCCATAATGGCAGGCCGACTCACAGGTTCTTTTAGCGATTATCGCGTCGGCAATTATATAGCCATAACGCTCATTCCTACTATTTCTCTTTTTATTCTTTCGCATAGGCGCGGCAACTATTGGCATCTAGGTATGTTGACTTTGCTCATGATGCCTGCAGCATTTTTATTATTTTTTACTTATACGCGTACGGCATATATTATTCTTTTTGCAGCCTTTTTTTTATGGACTGTGATTATGCGTTATATACCGTGGAAATTTTTCCTCACATCTGTAGTAGCTTTTTTAGCTCTTTTGCCTTGGTTGCAAACGCGCTTTAATTGGCAAGTTATACGTCAAGACGGCCGCTGGGATCTTTGGCATCTCGCTGTGGAAGTGTTTAAAGAATTTCCTTTTTTGGGTGCAGGCATAGGGCAGTACAATGCTGCATTTAGGGCCCTTGGGCTGAGTCCTACTAAGGATTCCATAGATATAGAGCACCCACATAATATTTATTTACAATTTCTTTGTGAAAATGGTGTGGTGGGATTTGCTTTGGTAATGGTCTTTTTACTGGGACTACTTTGGTGGGGCTATAGCACGCTACGAAAGCTTTCTTTGCCTCCGTATTCTGCACAAAGCTCGCAAAAGAATGAACTTGCCCTACTTTGGCGTGTGGGGGCTGTGTATTGGTGTGGATGGGGCGCTTTTTTAATTTGCAGTGTGGTGGCGCACAATTTCTTTCAAAGATGGTGGTTAGCTTTGGTCATGGCTTTGCTTGGCATTATGATAGGCACAATAACACAGCTTTCTCGCGAGAACTATACGCAAGAGCAGTCAAAGGCGGTATGATGCGGCCATTGTATTGCAAAAGTATATTTCAAGTATTTTTGCAATTGTAAGATATCGTCTTTATTATAGAATAAAAATGCAAATATATAATTAAAATAGATAGATGTTTCTTTGCTTAAGGCTTTTCTCCGCAAAAATATTTTTCCATGGAAAGTGTTTTCTTTAAATATTTCAAGATTTATTCCTGTACTGTGCTTTTTAAAATACCCCAAATGCGACGATCAGAAAGTTGGTACTGCTTTGCCAATGCTTGCACCGCTTGACCAGAGCTGGTGCCACTGCGGGTAGCTGTGCAAAATTCTGTGACAATACTTGTGTTGCGTATATGGCACAAGTATTTGTTGCATTTGGGAATATACACTTCTGTGCCCCCAAAATGGTGTACCATATTTTGCATGTGTTTGGGCTCGAGCACTTGGCGCAAAGGATGTTTTGTACTTTCTAAAGTTTCACCATGAGGGGGCCAGCGCGTGGGAATGCGCAAGGTATGCCCCCCAAAATGTTGTAAAAGTTCGTGTAATACCTCTTTATCCCCTAGAACAGTATATAAAAGATGTGCAGTATCTGGTAATTTGCTCCATACAAGATTGCTCTCTTTGGAAAAAGAGGTCGATGAAGATGCCTTACCCCTTAGGGTTTGTTTGGAAAGGCTTGCAGAATTGCTTGTTTGAGGTGAAATGCTGTGCTTTGCTGAAGAATGTGCCATGGAAACTCCTTACAACTTTATTTAACAGTTTACTTGTATAGTTTATACTTTATTTTTAAAAATGCAAGTATTTTTTTATAAATAAAATTTATCCTTTCTTTTTACAGTAAATAATCACTTTAATCACGGAAAACTTTTTTAAATAGAAAGAAAAGCTTATAAAATGTTTTGAGAAAAAGGCAATAGTCTAGCTGTTTTGGAAGAATAAAATTTTTTTCTGGTGTATTTTCAAAACTTTTCTTATATACAAGCACTGCGCAATGCTTTTCTTGCTCTCGTAGAGCGTCTCATAAGACCAAAAGAAAGGCGCCATCGTAACAACCTGTTGGAAACAGTCTGTTTTTAAAAAAAACTATCGTTAACATGTCTTTTTCATTATTTTCCTGCAGGTTATAAAAAGTGTATGAGCTACGAAGACGAAGATTTTTGCGAAAAATGTACTCTTTTGATACGCAACTAAAGCAAAAACAAGTTGGCCAAAGAGGATTGAACTTTTTTGACTGCCCAGTAAGGTTTTCTTAAAAAGTGTAGATGCAATCTCTGATGCATGCAGGAACAACTCTTTTTGTTAGCCATAGGGGAAAAGAATATGACCGAACAAGAGCAGGGCTTTGGACAACGATTGCGTCAAAAACGCGAAAGTCTTGGCATGCGTAAACAAGAGCTGGCGGCTCACATTGGGGTCAGCTTGACCACCATCCAACAGTACGAAAATGGCCAAATGCCCAAAGGGGAATTTGCCATACGGCTTGGGCAGGTGTTGCAATGCTCTTTGGATTGGCTTTTGGCTGGAGAAGTGCAAACACATATTTATGCCGAAAATGCCGAAGATAATTTGCTTTTGGTGCCCATGGTAGAAGCGCGTCTTTCTGCGGGAGGGGGCAGTTTTGAAACAGGTATCGAACACGTACGTCATTATGCCTTCCGTTATGATTTTTTACGCCGAAAAGGTCAGCCTGGCGCTATGGTTTTATTACGCGTTACCGGTGACAGCATGCAACCGCTGATTATGCACAATGATGTTGTACTTGTTGATCAAAGCCAAACCAGTCCCAAACCTGGGCATATCTATGCTGTGGGTGTAGAGGATATGGTCTATTTAAAACGGGTAGACGCCTTGCCGGGGCGGCTGATTCTTTCTAGTATTAACCCTGAATACAGCCCCATTGAAGTGACCAATACCGAGCATATGGAGAATCTTGTCCGCATTATTGGGCGGGCTATATGGCTTGGCCGCGAATTCTCCTAATATAAGAGTCCTGCATAATTCTTAAAATTGCTAAAATACATGGATTGCTTCGCTGCG
>CAYJHX010000030.1:0-12956 GCA_964369395.1 uncultured Desulfovibrionaceae bacterium | reverse complement strand
GTTTTTGTAGTTACGATTGCCGCGATGCCTTTTTAGAAAAGGTGCGCAATGGTAGCCGCGTTTTACCAAAGACCGATGCAGAGCCTGTAAAGACGGCAACTCCTGTGACTCCTATGGACGAGGCAGAGCCTGTAGCCTCTGCACAGCCTGCTGCAACGCCTACAGCGGAAAGTGCCCATGCAGAAGTGCTCAACGGCAATACTGCAACAGTTGAGGTAGTGACAGAAACGGCGGAAACTACGGTAACTACGAAAGCGGCGGAAGCGGCGGAAACTGTAAAAACGGAAGCAAAGCCTTCTTAAGGAAGTAGCATTTTCAGGTACGCATGGCCAATACAGCACAACAACACGCACAGAGTGGCGCCACTTTTTGGCACCGACATATGGAAGAATGGCTAGACATGCTTCTTGCCGAGCGTGGCCTTTCGCCCCATACAGCGGCGGGCTATGGGCATGACCTCAAAAACTTTCTGGCTTTTTTGGAAGAAAGCGGGCTAGAAGACGCACGCTCGTTTCAAGAACACGATTTATTTCTCTATTTAGCGTGGCTACAGGGCAGAGGGCATACAGGGCGCACATTGTCGCGTCATGTTTCTAGTTTGCGCGGTTTCTTTGCTCATTTGGTAGAGCAAGGCATCTTTTCCAAAAACCCCGCAAAGCTCCTAGAAAGCCCCAAACTGCCCTCTTTGCTACCGGAATTTCTTACCCAAGAAGAAGTACAACGCCTGTTAGAGCGCCCCCCTTTGCGCGAAAGAGCCGGTCAGCGCGACCGTTGTATTTTAGAATTGTTGTACGCTTCGGGTTTACGTGTTTCTGAGCTGTGTAATCTGCGTCCTTTAGATATAGACCATGAACGACGTATTTTGCGTATTTTTGGCAAAGGCTCTAAAGAACGCTATGTCCCCATGCATACACAAGCCATGGAACTTTTAGAGGATTATATTCGGCATTGGCGACCGCTTTTTTCCCCAAAAGAAGATTTTATTTTTGTCAATCGCTCCGGTCGTGGCATGACCCGCCAATATATTTGGAAGCTTGTGAAAAAGTACGCCCTAGAAGCCGGTATTCGTCAAAATATCTCGCCACACACCTTTCGCCACTCTTTTGCAACGCATTTACTGGAAGGCGGTGCCGATTTGCGTACCGTACAATTGCTTTTGGGGCACAGCGATATCAGCGCTACAGAAATTTATACCCATATTCAACCGCGACGCTTACAAGAAATACATCAACGCTATCACCCCAGAAGTGGCATGCAAAGAACACAACGTGCTTCCTCTAAAAGCCTTGATTCTGATGACTTTTCTGCTGTAAAAGACGCCCCTCCTTCTAAGCCTCTCAAAACTTCCAAAGTTTCCAAGGCAAAAAAAGCCGGTGGGGGCACGTCATGATCTGCGAACACAGAGTGCGCATGCAACCGCCATTGCCTCTGCAGCGCGATACGCTTATCACTTGCCATGTCAATGCCGACTTTGACGCCTTTGCCGCCATCATTGCGGCGCAATTTCTTTATCCCGGGGCCATATTGCTCTTTCCCGGTACGCAAGAAAAATCTTTACACGTATTTTATACCGAAACAGCAAGTTTCATGTATAATTTTCAAAAAAGTGAAGATATTCCTTGGGATGATATTCGCACTCTTGTGGTGGTAGACACCAAGCAAAAAGGACGTCTTCGGCATGTAAGCCCTTTGCTAGAGCGCACAGACATTGCTATTCATATTTGGGATCATCATCCGGAATCCAATGACGACATCCAAAGCCCCCATAGCCATGTGCGCGCTGTGGGCGCCACTGTCACCTTGTTAGTCAAAGCCTTGCAAGAAAAAAATATTGATATATCCTGTCAAGATGCCACAGTATTAGGCCTTGGTATCTATGCGGACACGGGGTCTTTTACCTACACCTCCACCAAAGCAGAAGACATGCGCGCCGCGGCGTGGCTTTTGGAAAAAGGTATGGATGTGAGCTCCATCAGTGATATTGCCGCCCACGAACTTACCTCCGCTCACGTACATGCCCTCTACGCTTTACTCGAATCAGCCACCACCTACCAAGTGGGCAGTGTGCCCGTGGTCATCGCCGATGCCTCCATGGAGCATTATCTAGGCGATTTTGCCTTTTTGGCTCACAAACTCATGGAAATGGAGCGCTTTGAGGTGCTTTTTGCTCTAGGACGCATGGGCGACCGCATTACCGTCGTAGCGCGCAGCCGACGCGAAGAAATTAATGTGGGAAGCGTATGCACAGCACTGGGCGGAGGGGGTCATGCCTATGCGGCATCAGCTTCGGTGCGGCATAAAACCATCCACGAAGTGCGCGACAGTATTTTTCAAGCCCTATACAGCCAAGCGCACCCCGAAAAAACCGCTCGAGATTATATGTCATCTCCGGCGCTAGGTATTGAAGAAGATATTGGCATTGAGGATGCCTACAATTTTTTAGTGCATTTCAATTTAAAGGCGGTGCCTGTCTTCAAAAAGGGCACACGCACCTGTGTGGGCATTTTAGACGCCCACACAATCAGTCGCGCTGTTAATCACAAATTGCTGGAATTTGAAACCTATATGCAGCGCGATATCCACACCCTCCCCCCTGAGGCAAGCCTGCTAGAACTCATTGAAATTATCGTGGATTCACAGCAAAATTTGGTGCCCATTGTGCAAAATGATGCCGTCATTGGGGTTGTTTCGCGCACCGACCTTATGCAAATTTTTATGAATGACCCCAGCACCACACCGCAATACAAAAGCAATAAAACACGCTATCTCACCAAATTGCTACGCGATCGTTTGCCGCAAGATATTTTAACCCTATTAGAAACTGCCGGAGAAATTGCCGATACCCTCAACATGACGGCCTATGTGGTGGGCGGTTTTGTGCGCGATATTATTTTAGAACGCAAAAATTTTGACATTGACATTGTGGTGGAAGGAAACGGCATAGAATACGCCAAAGCCTTGGTAAAACACTTGGGCGGACGCATGCGCACCAATCAAGAATTTCTTACAGCCATTGTCATTTTTACCCACAAAGACGGCAGCACCATACATATTGACGTGACCACGGCGCGCCTAGAGTACTATAAATACCCTGCAGCCATGCCCACAGTAGAAGTCTCTTCCATCAAGCTCGATTTGTTCCGCCGCGATTTTACCATCAATGCCTTGGCCATGCACCTAGGAAAAAATGTCTTTGGGCAATTGGTAGATTTTTTTGGCGGCCAAAGAGATATACACGACAAACGCATACGCGTGTTGCACACCTTAAGTTTTGTAGAAGATCCCTCTCGCTGCTTACGCGCTGTGCGCTTTGCTCAGCGATATAATTTTAAGTTGGGGCCAAAAACCGAACAACTTAT
Source organism: uncultured Desulfovibrionaceae bacterium (assembly GCA_964369395.1). Lineage (GTDB taxonomy): Bacteria > Desulfobacterota > Desulfovibrionia > Desulfovibrionales > Desulfovibrionaceae > CAYJAD01. The sequence continues at coordinate 9,597 of CAYJHX010000030.1, read as the reverse complement.
CAAAAACGCACTGACTTTAAACCTCATCGACAAATTATCCGGAGCTCGCCTTTATCACGAAATACGCAGTGTTTTTGATGAATTTAACCCCGTGTCCTGCCTTTGGCAATTGGATGTACTGGGCATATTACAAGCCATACATCCCCAATTGCGCCTTATTCCTCAAAGGCAAGAATTGCTCTATTCTCTTAAAGATATTCACGATTGGTATCACTTACTTTATTTTGAAGAAAAACCACGCCGCTGGATACTGTATATGTTGGGCTTGTGCCATAGGCTCAATTATGTCGAAAGCGAAGAAATTTTAGAACGCCTTGGCATACCCAAAATACAACAAGAAGAAATTCTTTCTTTACGCGAAAACATACGTAATTTACGCCCCTTAGTAAAACAATGGCACCACAAAAAACAAAAAACCAGCCAACTATGCACACTGCTTGCCAGCGCCTCCCTTGAAGCTCTGCTTTTTATGATGGCCAGAACCCATAGCGAAGACTTGCGCATGGTGCTTTCGCGCTATATCACCACTTGGCGCCACGAAAAAATTGAAATCACCGGAAAAGACTTAATTTCTCCTGAATTTGGTCTTACCCCTGGCCCCATTGTGGGTAAAGTACTCAAAAACATAAAAGCTGCCAAACTGGACGGCCTTGCCCCAAGCCGCCAAAGCCAATGGGCTTTAGCAAAAAAACTCGTAAAAAAAACAAAGAAAGAGCCCCTGCAATAATACTTGCTCCTCGAACCTAAAATGTATATATTGCTCAAAAGCCTTGTACAGCAAAAGGAGCATTTTCCCATGAAGGTACTTTGGGCACCGTGGCGTCTTTCGTATATTCTTGGCCCCAAGCCAGATTGTTGTGTGTTTTGTCTGCCGGAGCATACCAACGAAGACGAAGAACGCTTGATTTTGCACAGAGGCAAGTATTGCTTTGTTATCATGAACAAATTTCCCTATACCAATGGGCATCTTATGGTAACACCTTATAGACATCTTATGGATTTTACACTACTTACTAGTGAAGAAAGCCAAGAAATGATGGACTATCTCCAGCGATGCACTGCCATTTTGCAAGCCCGTTTTCATTGTCAAGGCATAAACATTGGCTTAAACCTAGGAGAAGCCGCCGGCGCCGGCATACGAGAGCATTTGCATTTTCATCTTGTACCCCGCTGGAATGGTGATTCTTCTTTTATGGCTGTAATGGATGAAGTGCGCATGGTCCCAGAACATCTCCATGCCACCTATACTGCCCTTAAACCTTTTTTTGAAAAATCTTTTCCTAAACCCTGAGGAGGCCTTGGCATGCGGTATTTAAAAGTATTAGTACTTGTTTTAATTTTCTTTGTGAGTATGGTTTTCTTCTTCCAAAACCAAGCCACCTTGGCCACAGAAATGAAACTCAATCTAAACCTTTTCTTCATGGCTCCCATGGAATCTATAGCATTGCCTTTCTATTTTCTTATCTTAGCAGCCTTTTTAACTGGCGCTATTCTTGCCATGCTTATATTGATTTGGGACAAAATGAATCTTTCTGCCAAAGCCATGAAGGCTCAATGGCGTGTGCGTGCTTTAGAAAAAGAAGTGGCTGCCTTGCGTGCTAACCAAGCTCAACCCATTGCTTTAGCACCAAAAAACGAGAAAAAAGAAGAAAAAGTTCCTGCTGAAGAAAAGAAAAGCGAAGAAAAAATGGTAGACGTAGAGGCAAAGCCTGTACCTGAAGATATTAAAGCGCCAGATCCTGACAAAAGCGCCTAGATACTATTGTCAAATACGCCTTTTTGGTTACAACTATGCCAGAGGCGTCTGCTTTATCGGTCAAATACTATAAGTCTATTCCCTCAAAGCAGACGCCTCTTTTTCGTCCCAGTGCAAAAATTCGTTTTTTGATACCGCTCCCTTTTACGCCCCTGTTAATTTTTTTTGCAAGGTCTCATTGTAAAAACCTTCTACATACTCAAACCCTTCTCATACTGTTTTCGTTTTATCCTAACCTTAACGCCGCCATCGTACTATGAAAAAAACCATCCCCACACAAAAAGCTTCACCCCTTCAAGGGGAAAATACACCTGCTCCTCATGAAGAGCCTTCTTCCACAAATGAAAAAAGTACTTCCGGCGAAAAAACTGCGCCCAAGCTCACCCCCATGTTTGAGCAATACTTACGCATCAAGGCAGAATATAAAGATTGTTTGCTTTTTTATCGTATGGGTGATTTTTACGAGCTCTTTTACGAAGACGCCGTAACCACGGCCAAAGAATTACAAATAACCCTCACCGCCAGACATAAAGACAGCCCCTCCCCCGTCCCCATGTGCGGCGTGCCTTGGCATGCGGTGAAAGGCTACATCAGTCAGCTTATTGCCAAAGGCTACCATGTGGCCATTTGCGAGCAAGTAGAAGACCCCAAAAACGCCAAAGGTATTGTCAAAAGAGAAGTTACCCAAATTCTTACCCCCGGCACCGTCATTGAAGATGATAATTTAGACGCCAAAAGTCACAATTATCTTGCTGCCCTTTATATAGATACGCAAAACTCCAAAAAAGGGGCTTTAGCTTGGGTGGATAGCTCCACTGGGCAATGGACAGGGCTTTATGGCGCCAAAACCGCAGAGCTTTGGCAATGGGTACAAAAGATTTCGCCGCGCGAACTCCTGCTTCCCGATTCGGAAAAAGTACCCGCAGGTCTTTTGCTAGAGGGCATGCAACTACTGCGCGTGGCCGAGCGAAGCCATTTTGATTTACATAACAATACACGCCTGCTTTTAGAAGCCCAAAGCGTGCAAGAATTAGCAGCGCTTGGCCTACACAACAAGCCTGAATTAGCTAAGGCTTGTGGCGCTTTGCTCATCTATCTAGCCCAAGTGCAACGTTGCGACATTCGTCATTTGCAAGCGTTTGTCCCCATGGACTTGCAAAAACATCTGCTTATTGATGAGCTTACCGAGCGCAATTTAGAAATTTTTGAACGCCTCAACGGACGCAAAGGCAAAGGCACCTTGTGGCATGTGCTTGACCATACCCTTACCCCCATGGGCGGACGCCTTATGGAAGAGCGCCTACGCCACCCTTGGCGCGATGTGGCCTCTATCCTTAAGCATCAAACGGTGGTCAGCTATTTATATCATCAACACGAAATCCGCCGCCAAAGCCGTGATGCCCTCAAAAACATTTTTGACCTTGAGCGCATTTCCACCCGCATTCATTTGCAACGTGCCGCTCCCAAAGACTACCTGGCCTTACGCAATTCACTGGCCCATTTACCTGCTGTGCGCGTGGCTTTACAAGTAAAAGACACTTCCACACCACCAGAAAGCCCTCGTCCCCTCTCCCTAGAAAATCTCCTTGAGCATTGGGACGATTTGCAAGATATTCGAGAGCTTTTAGACAGCGCTTTATTAGATTCTGTGCCCAATGTCATCACCGATGGCGGACTCTTTAAAACAGGATATAATGCAGAACTAGATACCCTCATTGATCTTGTGGAGCATGCCGAACAAAAATTGCAAGCCATGCTAGAACAAGAACAGCAAAGCACAGGTTTTAGCAAATTAAAATTGGGATTTAATCGCGTTTTTGGCTATTATTTTGAACTCACTCGCGCCCATCAGGGGCAATTGCCGGACTATTTCATCCGTCGTCAAACCCTTGCCAATGCCGAGCGCTTTACCACCGCCGCCCTCAAAGAACTGGAAGAACATATCCTACAAGCGGCTGACAAACGCAAAAGTTTGGAATACGCCCTCTTTCAAGATTTGCGCGAAAAAGTCAATGCGCAACGCAGTCGCATGCTCTTTAGTGCCCATTGTCTTGCCGAAATAGACTATTGGCAAGCACTGGCCCATGTGGCTCGCCAAAATCATTGGTCTGCACCAGAATTTGCCGACAACCAAGGGCTTGTTATTCGCGAAGGACGCCACCCCGTGGTGGAAGCCATCATCGGAGCAGGAAACTTTGTGGCCAACGATCTTACCATGGACGCACGCCGCCGCCTTTGTCTGCTCACCGGACCCAATATGGCAGGTAAATCTACCGTATTGCGACAAACTGCCATTATCTGCCTACTGGCGCAAATGGGCTCTTTTGTACCGGCAAGCCAAGTAATCTTAGACCCTGTGGACAGAATTTTCTCTCGCGTGGGAGCCTCGGACAACTTGGCCGCAGGGCAAAGTACCTTCATGGTAGAAATGATGGAAACGGCCAGAATACTACGCCAATCCACCAAAAAAAGTCTGGTAATTCTTGACGAAATTGGTCGCGGTACCAGCACCTACGACGGCCTAGCCCTCGCTTGGGCTGTGGTAGAAGAATTAACCAAACGTTGCCAAGGCACCATTCGTACCCTGTTTGCTACCCATTACCACGAACTCACAGTACTAGAACACGCCCTGCCTACAGTATGCACCATGAACATTGCCATTTGTGAACACGGGGGCGAAATTATCTTTTTACACCGTTTGGTGCCCGGCCCTTCCGACAGAAGCTACGGCGTAGAAGTGGCAAAACTGGCCGGCGTTCCCATGAATGTCGTACAGCGCGCTCGCGAAATTTTAGCAGATCTTGAAAATAATGGACAAAGAACCAATTTACCATGGGGGCAAGAAATTGCACCGCCAGTAACCACCATGACCAACACTTTGCCCGGCATTGAATTGCCGGAAAAAGAAGAACCTATTTTGGACGAGCCACCCAACTTACCTCATATGCTCTCCAATGAGCCCGCAGAACACCCCCTCTTGCAAATCCTGCGCGATTGCAACCCCGAACTCTTAAGCCCCATGGACGCTTTGCAAAAAATTATAGAATGGAAAATGCTCTGGGGAAAAGAAGACGTGTAATTTTTGCAATAAAATTGCTAGTAATACTTAAAAAAAATTTAAGGGGAGGGACCTTTTTGTAAAAAGGTCGCCTCCCCGCCCATTTTATGGGCTCCCCACCCCCCAAAACTTTTTGTAGCGGCACAGCTTTGCTTTTTACTGCCATTTTGTTGCCGCACAGCAAAAAGAATGCATACACTTTTTATATGAAATATTTTTTGAGCGAGCGTCTTTTGAAGAAAAAAGGGAAACTTTTTAATAACAGAGAATTTTCTCTGTAAACATTGTAATGTAGCGCGTTTTGCGGGGGGTCTGGGGGGTGCTTTTTGGCGCTAGCACTTGTCCCTTTAGGGGAAAGCACCCCCCAGAAAAAAAGAGTACTACTAAAAGATTTAAAGAAAGGACTCTTTTTTTGTAAAGTTGCGGCTAAATAAAGGCTGAAACTTTATTGTCTTATACAAGCACAATGCGAGTTTCAGCTCCCTCTGTTTCAATGCGTATATGCTGCGCTTTACTCAAAACTTCCATGTCTTCTTCAGTGACATTAAGTAAAGGCATGGTCACCTTGTAAAATTCCTTCACAATGAGCGGCCCGGTGAGAATAACCGTACTGGAACGCAGATTGATGATGGCCTTGGGGGCCTTACCAATACGGCACAATTCCAACAGCACCAAGGCGGCTCCACTAGAGCCTTTGCCATAAGGAAAAATAAAGATTTTATCCGCGATGCACTGTTGAAATTGGTCGTGCAGGGGGTCTGTAATGACACCTGTTTTAGGGTCAACGCCGCCGATGAAGCTGATGGGCGAGCGAGAGAATAAAACCTCACCTTGCACATCTCCCGGCACTAGGGCTTTGCATGAAAGAGAGTTTACCACCATGGCTTTGCACTCCTTGTAAGTTTTCCTGTAACAGCGGTTTCTGCACAGTCGGCCAAACTGCCATATTGTGGATAGCGCTGAGTATAACCGTAACAATAGCAACTGAATTTTCCGGAATTACTCAACATATTTTCGATACCCGCTTCTCGGATGGGAGATGCCATGGGGCAGCCGTCGGTGTATATTTTGATGCCCAAGCGGCGTAACGCTTCGTACAAACCGTTATTTTCCATCTGCTGTTTGTTACATCTGTTGGTATAAATCCAGAATTCTACATCCTTATGTACTGAACGTCCTTGCATAAATGTGAGTAATTCCACGCATTCGATATAGGACAGATGCGGACAACCTGCAATGACCAATTGAATATCTTTCCCGTCCCCTTGGGACATTTTGGCTTCGGCATTTTGCAGCATTTCACGGGTAAGAATCACATAATCGGCGTTGGTTTTGTCGGTATTTAATACCATTTCTCGGGTTTGAGCCTCCGGTGTAAGGCCGATAAGATGGAACAAGCCCACACCGCCAGAGGAAGAAGCCGTGGCGCTGAAGCGCTTTAAATTATCGATTTTTGCCCATGTAGGCAGGCCTTCAAGGGCGCCGATGCGGTCTCCCACAATACTTCCGTAAGCATAGCCCAAAACATCATACACGGCATCATTTTCAAAATAACTGTCAGGAAAGTTGTCGCACACAATATGTACGTCCGCTTTTCTGTTTTCCGGACAATGCAGGCCGTAATACGGCACTCGACCCGTGAGGCCTGCACACAAATCTAGTAAGCCGGCATAGCGTTCGGTGCGGGCGCCGATGATGGAATTCACGTAGGCTGTGGCATTGGATTCGGCCCAGGCCACTTGCTCGCCAAAACGAGGTACAAAACCAGCCATATACGGTGTACAGGTCCAAGAGGCAGCGCCACCAAGGGCGGTATGGGCTTTTTCTATGCGCTTATGTATATCGTACAGCTCGGGAGAAAAGCCCAGCTCTTGCCATTTTTCCAAGTCCATAATGCAGGCATTGGTAGAGGTGGGCACTACAAATTTACCACCAATATTCACCAGATGTTCCGCAAATTCTACGCCGGCCAGTCCTTCAAACCAAGCGCTGTCGTCGTGCATCATATTGATGGACACCATACGCTCAGCACCTACATTTTCGCCCATGGCGGTGAGCACACGCATACCTATTTGCGCAGCTTCGCCAAAGCCTCCGTCTAAAAGCTTTTTATCGTGATCTGTTAATTGCACAAACATTCTCCTTATCAGAGATAATGGCCTGCCAAATGTTTTGGCAGGCCTTTTTTACCGTATTTTAAGAAAAAAACTGATGATTGACAGTGTTTTTCTAAATATCTAAACAGCCCGTTACGCCCAAATATCACCCACGGTAAAGCCGTTGGGGAAGGGGTCTGTGGGGTCTAACACATAGTTGCTAATACTGTAAATCCACGCTTGCCCTGTGATGGTAGGCACAACAGCCTTGATACCGTCCATGTCCACTTCCTCCACCAGTTCACCGGTATAAATATTGCCTAATGTGCCTTGGTGGTGGAATTTTTGGTGCAAGGGCAATTCTCCCTTGGCCCAAAGAGTGGCCATTTTTGCACAAGTGCCGGTACCGCAAGGGCATCTGTCCAAGGCGCCTGTCCAGGTGGAAGGATCGTCCCAATTAAGCTCACCCGAAGCCACAATGACGGAGTTACGCCAAGAAGCGTTGGGGTCTTTGGAGGGGCCGGAAAGCTGTGAAATGGTAATACCCACACCAGGATAATGCGGATGCTGCACGGGCAATTGTTCGGCAGCCGCTTGGCGGATCATAGCGCCGATGCGAGCAATCTCACCGCCATGTTCGGGGATAAGCTCTAATTTAGGGAATTGGCGCACGTCGGCAATAACGTAGAACATGCCTCCCCAGCCCACGTCTACCCGCACCTTACCCAAGTGTGGCACGTCGATTTCCACATCCAAGTAAGGGGCAAAAGCGGGTACATTTTTGAAAGTAACGTTGGTTACTTTGCCGTTTTTGCATTCAGCGGTAATTTCAATAAGCCCTGCCGGAGCCTCCAAGGTAAGCTTGGTCACAGGTTCCACCATGGGCAAAAGGCCCATTTCCAGCAGTACAGTGGCTACAGAAATGGTATTGCCCCCAGACATGACAGGGTACTCTACCTGTTCCATAATGATATAGCCCACGTCAGCCTTGGGATGTTTGGCCGGTACAATAAGATTGCAACATACAGGAGGATACCCACGGGGCTCACGCAGCATAAGCTGGCGGATTTGATCGTCATGATCTCGTAAGTACTGCATCTGTTCGTACACAGTATTACCGGGAATATGTGGCACACCGCCCACAATAACGGGCATGGGTTCGCCAGAGTGGCAACCGACGACATTTAGTGTTCTTTTAAAAGCCATATTTTTTCTCCAGTTCGTTTAAGATGTATGCGATGAATTTTCTTTTTGCTCGGCAGAAACTTCTTCATCGCTTCTGAAGTCGCAATTGCCCTCGATATTAGCCAAACGATTGCCTTCTTTAAGAAGAGCAACTATATAGAAAATCAGCATAATAGCCATGGGGAAGCCCACTATACTGAAAAGTCCGCGCACAGCATTGGCTCCGTCAGAGGCCACCAATAAATACGCAATGGTGCCAAAGGCGCATCCCCAGGTGATTTTCAAAAGGCGCGGGGCCTCTTCACTGACCAGCAAACCTCGGGTGCTGAGGGTAGCCATGGTGGAAGCCATGGGGTCAGCCAAAGTGGTGAAAGAGGCAAAGACGGCGATGATAAAGATAACAGAAATAACGCTCCCTAGGGACATGTTGGACAAAATACTAAAAATGGTGCTTTCCATACCGTTGGTATTTACCGAATTCCATATATCAAAAATACCTGTATGTTGGAAATAGACAGCACTGCCCCCCCACACGCTAATCCATACAGCGCAGAAAATTGACGGAGCAAAAATATTCATCAAGATGAATTGGCGTACCGTGCGACCTCGAGCCAAGCGAGAAAGGAAAAGCCCAATGAGCGGCGCATACACAAAGAAAGAAGCCATAAATTGGATAATCCAAGACTTGGGCCACGTGTCATTTTCTGCCATGGTGGGCAAAATAAGACTGTTGCCAAAAAGATTATCCATAAGATAGCCCATAGATTCTGTACCGATATTTAAAATAAAGAGAGTAGGCCCCACAGCCAACACAAAGGCCAGCATGCACAAAAATACCGTGGTACAAAAACTGGAAAGATAGCGCATGCCCTTTTTGATACCTGTTAAGGCAGAGATAATGTACGCGCCAATAATCATGGCGGCAATGATGAACCAAGAAACCTTATTAGCCGGAATACCAAAAATATAATCTAAACCGCTACCGATTTGCATAAGTCCTGCAGCCATAGAGCAAGAAACAGCGCCGGCAATGCAAAATAAGCAGGCGGTGTTGATGAAATTCTTGATAGGCTTTTTATAAGCAGGAGGTAGGAAAGGATCAAAAACGGAGCTTACTGAAAGGGCTTTTCGGCGATTATAGGCCATTAAGCCAATGGCCACGCCGCACAGGCTGTACATGGCGTATTGGGCCAGTGTCCAGTGCAAAATAGTCTGTGATACGGCAAAAATACCGGCATCACGACTGAAAGGGGTTACACCTACAGCCACAGGCGGTGTGGCCATATGAAAAATGGGCTCGCCCATGGCCCAGAAGAGAATGCCCGTGCCAATGCCGCCGCACAAAGCCATGGAAAACCACTGCCACGTGGTGTATTCTGGTTTAGCATCGGGGCCGCCAAACTTGATGGAACCGATTTTTGTGAAGGCTAAGATGAAAACAAAAATGATGATGAAAAGACTGAATAATAAATAAAACCAACCAAAAGTCACAGAAATCCAAT
>CAYJHX010000029.1:7100-13220 GCA_964369395.1 uncultured Desulfovibrionaceae bacterium | reverse complement strand
AGCATACATCATTCAAACCTCATTCAATTCTCCCTTCCATTACACCTAGTATCAATGCTCCATGCGACGTACACAACACATTATGCAAAGACCTCGATTTAGAATGTATAGAAGACGTCTGCGCCCTAATACCGAGTTGAAGCAATAGCTACATCAAAAAAATATTGATGCGAAGACATATTTTTTTTGACAAAACGCTTTTACGACTTATTTACTAAGAATAGGGAAGCGATTTTTTCTTACTGGACCTCTCCCCTACGCTACTCTCCGCACTGTTTTCCAAAGCTTCTGCAGCATTACGGAACAAAACGCATCAAGACAATCAAGCCTTTGCATTTTTAGCGACGCCTTTTGGCGCTGGTATTTCGACTTTAGAATCTTTGCCCAACGCTTTTTTTGTTATGTATTGTGCGTAAAGAATGCAAAGCCTCATACCACAAAAAATAGGAGGTCTCCCTAAGCAAACTGTTGAAAAGAACTGTCTGCTACAGCACGTAGCAAGCCCCGCGAGGAAGCAAGTCAAAGGCAAGGCAAAAATTCATTTCAGCACAGCCCCTTTCGTTTGTAAAGAACTCGCCAAAGACCCCGTGGCCATTAAGTCATGAAATTGTATCAAATACTTTTAACACAGACTGTTTTCAACAGGCTAATAAATCTGAAAATATCTGTATGTATACTTGCTATATTTTGACTACTGTCAAAGCTCCATGAAACCCGCATACGCAACTATGCAAAGGTCTTGAGCTATTCATAGCCGCTTTCCGAAAACATAACTTTGGAGGTGTTACATGAGAAATGATTTATTTACTCCCCAACGAGTATCGCAAAACTTAGATTTGACACAATGGGGCGTTTCGCCAGAGCAAATTAAAATTTTAGCACACGGCCCTGAAAATGCAGCCTATTGGCCCACATGGGAAAGTATTTTAAACAGTGCCAGAAAAGTTGTGAATGGCGAATATTATTCCCTTTTTGAATGTACACGAGGCATACTTATTGTTGATGAAGATTTTGACCCAGAAGCAAGGGCTTTTTAAGCAGCATTGCAAAAAATAAGACCTCTGTATACTAAGTATACAGAGGTCTTATTGAAGACATTCTACATGTCAATTAACTAAACAATACGGAAACTATCCACCAAGGTGCAACGACGCAAGCGCACAAAGGTGCGAGCGCTGGTGACCCCTTCACCCGTAGGTGTAGAGATAGTCATAGATGTCCAGCCTTCACCACCAGCACCAAGGGCGGCGATGTGCGGGCCATTTTTTACAAAAAGGCTGGTGTTCATAACCACAGCCATCTTGTGCATATTGTCAATATTGCGCGAGTGAATACCAGCGGTATGACAAAGGCCACGCTCAAGCTTCAAGGCCACCTGAATGGCTTCATCCACGTTGTTGGTGCGGATGATAGGCACAACAGGCATCATTTGCTCCACCTTACCCCATACATACTCACTGTCAAAGCCAGCGTCCACAATAAGCAGACGGCAGCTATCTGGTACAGAAATACCAGCTTCGGCAGCAATTTTGGCAGCATCGCGGCCCACCCATTTGGGATTGGCCACAACATTATCACCGGGGTAATTTCTCAAGGCAAAGCGAGCGATCTTGTCGGCTTGCTCTAGGGTGAGTTCGTAAGCGCCCACGTTCTTCATTTCTTGCTTGAAGGCATCGGCTACAGAGTTCACCACGATAATTTCTTTTTCGTCGGCACAGATGATATTGTTATCAAAAGAAGCGCCGTCGTAAATGCTCTTGGCTGCGCGAGCAAGGTCTGCTGTTTCGTCCACCACCACAGGGGGGTTACCAGCACCAGCTGCCATAAGGCGCATGGTGGTATGCTTGCGAGCAGCTTCTACCACAGCTTCACCACCGGTCACTACCAATAAGTTGATACCTTGGTAAGCAAAAAGCTTTTGAGCAATTTCAATGGAAGGTTCGCGCACACAAACCATAAGGTTTTGAATGCCAGTGGCTTCAAAAATGGCCTTGTTCAATACCTGAATGGCCTTTTGCGTTACACGCTTAGCCGCAGGGTGCGGAGAGAATACAATGGAGTTACCTGCCGCAATCATGCTGATACCGTTGTTGATAACAGTAGCAGCAGGGTTGGTAGAAGGAGTCACAGAAGCAATAACGCCCCAAGGAGCATTTTCAATGAGGCTTAAACCTGCATCACCAGTAATGGCGGTGGGAATAAGCACTTCGGTGCCGGGGGTACGTTCTGCTTCCAAAACGTTTTTGGCTATCTTATCATCCACGCGCCCCATGCCCGTTTCAGAAACAGCCATTTCTGCCAACATACGAGCTTCTTGCACGCCTGCTTTACGCATGGCGGCAATAACTTTATCGCGCATGGCATAGGTGCGGATGTGCGCAAAAGATTGCTGCGCAGCGCTCACTGCCCCTTCGAGTGTTTCAAAAATACCATAGTCGCCTTGTTCGCCAAAGCTTGCAGCGCCTTGTGGGGCAGCAGAGCCCATACGACGCATAACTTCGGAAACAATGCGTTCAACCATGTCTTGTTGTGCCTGCATAATATATCCTTACCGATCTTTAGAAAATAGCGTTTGTCCACGACTTGTGAGTTGATCCACAATGCCAACCACAGCCAGGTCCACAGGAGAATTTTGGCCACATACATTTCTGGCGGAACTGCCGCGCACAAGCACCACAAGCTCTCCTTCGCCAGCGCCAATGACATCTATGGCCACTTCTGTTCTGCCGGTAGATTTTCCTTCTTTATCCAGAATATCCACGAGCAATAAAGCATTATGGGGCATTTCTCGCGCCCGTATAGTTGAGACCACCTGTCCGGCGATTTTGCCAATCTCCATTATTACCTCCGCTTTACGCTCACAATACATGAACAAAAGCCCATAACATTATCTTTGAACTAAGGGGGTGGTATCTGCTAAAAAGCCTATACACACCACCTAGGGGGAGCAATACCCTTGCAAAATATATTGCTCACTTAAGAATTTTTCGCAAAAAATCTCTTAACATGGCAACAAAAAATTGCCTCTACCCTTTAATAAAGGGTTCTCCCCCTAGGATGCTTTGGTATTTACCAAATTACTTGGTTAAATTATTTGCCCCAACTATTTGCTTTGAAGCGGAAATACAGCTTCAAGATCTGCATGAGGACGAGGAATAACATGCACGGCAATAACTTCGCCGCCCACACGTTGAGCAGCAGTAGCACCGGCGTCTACAGCAGCTTTACAAGCAGCTACGTCGCCACGTACCATGGCAGTTACAAGGCCGCCACCGATTTGTTCATAAGAAATAAGGGTTACACGAGCAGCTTTTACCATAGCGTCAGCAGCTTCAATAAGTCCTACGAGGCCTTTAGTTTCGATCATTCCAAGAGCATCCATTGTTTTCTCCTTTTGTCTTATCGACGTTGTATTCTCAATCTATTGTCTATAGGCAACAGATTGTTTTTAATTGTTTAACTATTTGCTTGGGCGCGATTTAATGCGGCGCCAATAAGCGATACTTGATAAATATCTTCGGCGCTACAACCGCGCGAAAGATCATGCCAGCACCCATTTAAGCCTTGGAGTAAGGGGCCAATGGCCGTATAGCCGCCAAGACGTTGGGCAATTTTATAGCCAATATTTCCGGCCTCTAAAGAAGGAAATACCAATACATTAGCATTGCCTTCGAGGGGGCTGTTTTTTACTTTTTGCTTAGCCACTTCGGGCACCATGGCGGCATCAAATTGCAATTCGCCATCCACCAGCATCTGCGGACGCTGGGCCCGTACCCGCTCCACGATGTCGCCAATAAATTTGGCGCGAGGATGCTTGGCACTACCATGACTAGAAAAAGAAAGTAAAGCCACCTTGGCTTGTTCGCCTGTCATCAACTGGAAGTGATCGGCGGCATCTACAGCCACGTCCACCAATTGATCTGCCGTAGGCTCAGGAATTACCCCGCAATCGGCAAAAATCAGCAATTGTCTGTGATCATAACTGTCCATGGGGGCAATCATGAAAAAGAAGCTGGAAATGGTTTTTCCGCCGGGTTTTACGCCAATGACGCGAAGTCCGGCTTTAAGCATATCTGAGGTGGAGGAAATATTGCCGCCAATGCCGGCCTCTACTTCTCCGCGGCGTACCATCATGGCGGCGGCGCCAGGGCCTGTGCTCATAAAAGCGCGGGCTTCCTCAGAGGTGATTTTTTTATTTTGCGCCTGCATAAGCTGCATAAATTCTGTGGCATTACGCTCTAGATGATGCGGCGAAGCAGGGTCTAATACGCGAATATTAAATAGCTTACCCACATGGCCCATTTTGACTAATTCTTCTTTCAAGATAGAACGAATCACAAAGGGATTACCAAGGAGCAAGGCATCCCCCAGCCCTTCTGCCTCAAGGCGTATGGCGGCGCCCACGGCTCTTGCGTCTTCTCCGTCGGGGAAGACAAGGCTGGCAGGTTTTGCAGCGCACAGCTCAATACAACGACCAAGCAAAGAAAAAGGCTTGCGTGTACCTTCGCTGGGGGCAACGGCATTGGGAGCTAAAAGCATAATTAGGCTTTCCTTAAGGTTGCAAGGTCAAGACCATGTTCTGCGGCAACAGTCAAAAGCATGAGCACGTACAAAGCACTGCTCAAGCGATTTAACGAGCACAACACGTCCATATTCTTCGAGCAGTTTACAGCCACAACTTCTGTCTCACGCACAGAAGCGCGCAACCAGTTAATCAAAGCCACATTGCCGCCCATAGCAGCGTGTGCAGCCATATGGTCAAGGCCCAAATACTTTTTGGGTTCCTGAGAAATCAGATGCAAGGTAGGTATATCCATACCCCCCATGCCCGTAGCGCACACAGTTTGCCCTGTCACTTCGCCTTGCAAGGTAACAAGAACCCAAGCGTGGATGTCGTTGAGGCATTCTTTTAAGAAAGCAGGCTTTCTGTCTTTGGGGTCAAATTGCGTTTGTGTAAGTACCACTTGAGCAAGCAACATATCCAATTTGCCACGCATGACAATGGAAGGATGATTCTTGGGCACTTCTACGCCGGCATCCAACAAGGTCATTTCGGCCTTAATGGAGCACGAACCAAGGGAAGGGCAAGACACAGCCCCGCCTGTGGCGTCTTCTGTCACGGTGATACGCTCTTGCATGGCGTATTCCATGGCAGAAGGAGTTAAGCGTTCGCCAGGTTGCAGATAGAAGGTTCCCCCTGCAAGCACATTACGAGCGCGTATATCTTCTTCGGTGAGAAAATTCATATATATCTCCTAAAAAAATAACATCAAACTATTTTGCTGGCCAAGCCGCGCTTACACAAGACGCAGGGCCCTTAGCTACGAGGGTCACAGCAGTACCGCTGGCCACACGAATGGCGCTGCCTTGAGTCAACGTATTCACACCGCCGGCTCCTTGCACTTCAATGGTACCGTGAGTTACTACCAACACTTCGGCCTGAGTAAACGTCCATACCAAGGAAGTATCGGCAAAGGTAAAGCGGGTGACGCCGGGGCCACCTTGGCCTGGCAATAATGCTTCTTCAATGCTTACTTCGCCTTGTACGCGCCCTTTGGGAGGTTCTGCCACAAAAGGCACCACATCAATACCAGCAATACTACCTTGATTGCCCTGCCCTGCTTGAGAAGCTTGAGGCAAAGGACTGTACTGACCTGCAGGAGCAGGCATAGGTGCCGCCATAACATGCGGCGCAGCCACGGGGCTTTGCCCTTGGCTGGTATATTCAGCCACAATGCTGGCAATGGTAGCTTCCATACCGGGGAAGGCAGCAATGCCCCCACGCGAAGCCAATAAAGAGTTCAATTGTTGGGTCACTTGTGTGGCCACAAAAGCAGGATTAATACCTTGCGGTGCTTGCGAGCATACAGGCGCTTGTGCCGTAGCAGGGGCCACGGCCTTGAGCACTTGTTCCACAAGTTGCTGCATACTAGGATCTAATGTAGAGGGGTTATTCATAATGACTCGTTGTTGCTGAGTTGAAGCGTATGCGGGTAAAGAGCCCCGAGAGGGTGTCGCCGTTGCCATGGGCATGGCACTATTTCCTGTCATATAGGGGGCGTGTGCCCCACCAGTTTGCATACCTACTTGCGCATCTCTATGCGAAGCTGGTTGGTAAAC
>CAYJHX010000029.1:0-7000 GCA_964369395.1 uncultured Desulfovibrionaceae bacterium | reverse complement strand
CCCCACCAGTTTGCATACCTACTTGCGCATCTCTATGCGAAGCTGGTTGGTAAACGGGTTGATAAACCGACTGATACGTCGGTTGATACGTCGCCGGTTGATACGCCGCCGGTTGATACGCCGATGGATGCGTAGACTGATACACGGACGAATGTGCGGGCTGCTGTGTAGCCCCATAAGCCGCAGTCATACTTTGTGGCATGCCTTGTACAGGATACTGCGCCCCAGAAGGAACGCCGCCCTGCATCCCCTGTACACCATGCCCACCTTGCCCTGCATGGCCTACAAAACCGGCAGGGGTACAGGGCACAGAGACTGGTGCCGTAACTGGTGCTATGACCGGCACGCTTACTGGCGCCGCTACATGAACAGGTGCAGAAGCTTCTTGCGTTACAATGGCAATGCCATAGGCTTTAGCATCATCCTTAGCTTGGGGTGTAATCAAAGCGCCGGGTGACACATAAATATGTGGCAAGCCCGCTTTTCTGGCATCGCTGATAGTCGTTGCAGTAATCAATTCTTTCATGTTCTACTTTCCAGGAACGCTTTGCTGTCGACGTTGTATAAAACAACTACTACTTTGTACCCTTAGCCGCAGTTGTAGCAGGCTTTGCAGCAGGAGCTTTGCCCATACGTGCAGCACGCGCAGCAGCCTTGGCGGCTTTTTTAGCGGCTTTCTTGGCATTAATGTTGTCAAGATAGGTATACAAAGCTTGACCGTCGCCTTCAGGACGGGGGATAATGCTGTGTGCCAAAAGCGTACCCTTGGCAGCGCACAAAGAACAAGCCACGTCTACGGCAGCCTTGCAAGCAGCCACGTCGCCTTCGCAGATAATAGTTACAATGGGGCCGTCCACTTTATGTACGCGTTTGATGGTCACATCGGCGCCTTTTGCCATGGCATCGGCGGCCTCAATGGCAGCCACATAGCTGGATACTTCTACAAAACCTTGAGCTAATGATGACATAGCTACCTCCTAAATCACCAGAAATTATATAATCTGTTCAAAAAATGCATCGCTAGGACGCGGAATAACCACGGTGCGTACCAGCATACCTTCATGGCCTGCACTATCGGCACCGGCATCCACTGCCGACTGCACCGCCGCCACATCGCCACTGATTAGCACAAAAGCTTTACCGCCAAGCCCCAAAGCCGTACGCACATCTAATATTTGCACATTAGACGCTTTTGCAGCGGCATCGGCAGCCTTTACAGAAGCAGCTACGGAAAAAGTTTCCACAATGCCCAGTGCCCCTTTTTCGGTAATCTGCACGCAACCAGAAAGAGCCCCAATCACATCCCCATGAATATTAGGGATAATAAAGCTATCGGCTACAGTTTCTGGCGCCACCTGACGGCCTGCTTGTATAGCAGCATCCACAGCAGCCACATTACCTGTAACGGCAGCCACAAATTTTCCGGGACAGATGGTCTTGAAAAATATAGGGGCCACATCGGCTGTTTTAGTCATAATATCAGCGGCTTCCATACCTGCAGCAATGCTGGTACATTCCAACATGCCCACGGCACCGCCATGTATCAAATCATTCATAATCTTACTCCGCCGCTATTTTAATAAAATCTGCAGTCACTTCTTGCACGGTACCCGTTACGCTGGCATGAATCTTTGCACCCAATGCCTTTTCGGGAATATCTGCGATAAGAGTTCCCGCTTGTACCTTGCTGCCCGCCTGTACACAAGGCACAGAAGGAGCCCCAATGTGTTGACGCACAGGAATGCGTACTTCTCGGGGAGCCAAAGTACCAAGGAAAGGCGTAGGCATGGGTAAATAGTCCAAAATACCTATGCGGGCTGCCAAGCGCTTGGAGGGAACTTTGCGATAATTACGCCAAGTAGTCGCGTATTCACGCACTTCGCGGCTGCCTTCATAATTTTTTTGTGCGCCACGCAAATGACCTTTGACCACTTGGTTAATGCGTCTTGGGCTCATGCCCATGGGGCAAGCAAATTGCTCGCACACGCCACATTCGCAACACATCATGGCTTGAGTGGCTTTTTCGCTGTGCAATTCCATACCCGCAGCAAAAGCTTGCATAACCTTATGGGTCTCGAAAGGATGCCCGATAAGGTTACGAGGACACAAGTCAGAGCACATACGACATTGGATACAGGCCGATGCAGCACGTTTGCGCATGAAGCTTTCGCTTTGCGTAGCGTTGTTATGCAAAGGACTGCCTTTAGGTAATACAATAAGACCGCCACTGGTTTTGGTCAGCACTTCCTTAGCAAAGGCTTCGGGGCTGTCAATGACTCTACCCATCATGGGGCCGCCAATGATATAGGCAGGGTCTGCCACCAAAGATCCACCGCAAGCGGCAAGACAGTCAGCAAGGCTTGTGCCTATGGGCGCCGTGAGTACCGAAGGTTTTTGCACAGCCCCTGTTACCGTAATGGTTTTCATGGTAATGGGCTTACCTTGCATGGCTTCATCCACATGCATAAGGGTAGCTACGTTAGCTACCACCACACCTACATGCAAAGGAATTCCCAAGGGGGGTACAGAACGTCCTGTCACTTCGCGCACTAAAATTTGTTCATCGCCGGCAGGATAAAAGTCATCCAGCAAAAACACTTCGATGCCATAGGATGCAGCCTCAGTAGTCAATGCAGGAATAATATCAGTATGTTTTTTCTTCATACCAAGCACAGCACGACTAGCGCCTACGGCATCAGCCAAGGCGCGCAGAGCACGAAACATACCGGCGCTGTGATGGGCCATAACATGATGGTCACTGTGCAACAATGGCTCACATTCGCAACCATTGGCTATGACGGTATCAGCAGATGCGGCGTACTTTACATGGGCAGGAAAACCTGCACCGCCTTCACCTACAATACCCCCTTGGCGCACAGCCTCAATAAATGCCTCTTTGTTCATATTTTTTCCGTTTTATAATGTTTAGCGACTTTGAGGAATAAAAGGCATAAAAGGCATAGGCGTTCCCATGGGCAACGTTCTTTGCGGTGCCATGGGGGCTGTGCTCTTAGCAGCGCCATCCAATTTCAAAATTTTAGCGGCGGTTTCGTACATAACCTTGCGGCGTACATCGTCTTTCATATTCATCTTATTGTAGATGGCAATGGCTTCTTCTTGCTCCACAAAGGGGTGGGCACTGGCAAAGACCACTTTATCACCAATAAAGGTGTTTAAGCCTTGCACATACACTTCGGCCATGGGAGCAAGCTCATATTCAGAAAGATCCATGTACACATTGGCATTACGCATACACACAAAAACGGCTTCGTTCACAAAAGGATAACCACCGTGACTCATAATGATGGTCAATTCGGGGAAGTCGCGTGCCACAATGTCCACTTGACGTGGGTCAATGTAGTCAGCCACAGCGCGAGGCACTTGTGGTGGTGGAGCTGTAGTAATAAATACGGGAATATCTAGCTCTACGCACTTAGCGTAGATAGGATAATAACGGGCGTCATTGGGCGGAATGTGTGCCAAATAAGGGTCGGTGGCAATACCGCGCATGCCAAGCTCTTCCACAGCGCGGGTCACTTCGTACACACTTTTCATGCCTCTGTGTGGGTCAATACCCCAAAAGCCGATAAAAAGATCGGGATAGGCGCGCACAAATTCCAGCACACTGTTATTATTCGAAGGCGTATTATAAGTCACTTCACAATCACGTCCGGTGATAACAGCAAGCTCTACACCGCGACGGCGAACAGCTTCTACAATTTCAGGCAAGGGCTGTGCCACACGCTTTTCAAAACCAATAGCTTCACAAGCAGCCTTAAACATGGCGCTATTCTTGATGCCGTTGATAATTTCCGGCGTATTGGGGCGAAAACGAAAGTCAATGATCTTCATAATATCCTTCTTTTATTTTGATATGTTGAAGGTGCCAAAGAATTTTTCCTTGGCACCTTCAAGGTTTTACACATTCATTTTATTTAGCTACCGCTTTACCGCTTTCCATCAAATCTACCAAGAAAAGGGATATTTCAGGTATATAGGTAATCAGCATCAGTACTGCAAGCATCAGGCCAATCATAGGCATGGCCGCACGTGACAGCTGCGCCAGCTTGGCATTGGCCACACCGGAAGCCACGAAAAGGTTTACACCTACGGGCGGGGTCACAAAGCCGATGGCCAAGTTTACTACCATGACAATACCAAAGTGCAGAGGCGATACGCCAACACTTGTTACCACAGGCAACAAGATGGGAGTCAAGATAACAATGGCAGCCAAAGCTTCCATAAAGGTACCCACAATAATCAACAAGATATTGATGAGTAACAAAATAAGAAACTTATTTTCTGTCAATTCTAAAATAGCACGAGCAATAATATCCGGCACTTCTTCATACATCATAACTTCGCCAAAAATGGTGGCCATGGCCATAAGTACAATGATAATAGAAGAGGTGGAGCAGGCTTCTACACAGCAGTTGAGTAAGCCTTTAAAGGAAATTTCTTTGTAGACAAACATACCTACAACCAAACCATACAAGGCCGCCACAGCAGCAGCTTCGGTGGGGGTCATAAGACCGCCATAAATACCACCAAGTACGATGACAGGCACCATAAGGGCCCATTTGGCATTCCACGTGGCTTTAGCGATGGTACCCATGCTACGTGGGCGATCTTCGCCGCGCCAACCGCGCGCACGAGAATAAAAGTAGGCATATGTCATAAGCACAAGCCCGATAAGCACCCCGGGAATAATACCACCGATAAACAAATTACCAATGGAAACTTTGGCCGATACACCGTACACCACAAAGGGATTAGAAGGCGGAATCATAACCCCAATGGCGCCAGCGGCAGCCACAAGAGAAGCGGCAAAAAGTTTATCGTAGCCACGGTCTATCATGGCAGGAATGGTCAAAGCGCCAATGGCGGCCACTGTAGCAGGGCCAGAACCAGAAATGGCACCAAAAAACATACAAGTAACAACGGTTGCCAAGGCCATACCGCCGTGCAAACCGCCCAGCATTTCATCAGCCATAGCGAGCAATCTGCCAGAAAGCCCCCCTGCCCCCATGAAAACCCCTGCGGCAATAAAGAAGGTAATGGCCATAAGGGGGAAAGATTCAGAAATGGAACTAAATGTGGTGGTTGCAATGGAAAGCAATGGTACTGTATCAGCACACACAATAGTGGCCAACGTAGCTAAGCCCAAGGAAATAGCAATAGGCACACCCACAGCACAAGCTAAAATAAAGTACCCAAAAAGAACAGGAATAGGTTCGATATAATCACTAACAACTAAAGGCAGACAGACGGCTGTCACAAAGGCTACAGCTATAAGACTGTCTACAAAACCACAAATCTTTACCTGTTTATACATCATTTGGAAAAGACGAATAGTTTTTAATCCAAACCCTATAGGCAAAATAGCATAAGGAACCAAATAGGGAAGACCCAATACAGGACTATAGGTAGGATTTTCAAGTTGACGTAGGATAAGCTCAATACCGCCGTCCAAAATGACATAGGTGAGAATAAGAAAACTAATATCTACTACAAGCCAAGAAACTTGTTGCCAACGTGGGCTCAGCTTATCATAAATTATATCTACGCGGATGGATGAACGTGTTTTAATGGCTATAGGCAGTGCAAGATAGGATATCCACACAAAGATAAAACGAGAAAGTTCTTCAGTCCATACGGCAGCACCGGTAGAGTCGAATAAACCTGTTATAACATAGCGATAGAAAGTTTGAAAGCTAATAAAAAAGATAATAGACAATAAGCCGACAATCAAAAAAATCTTTTCAAAGTTTTCGTCAATCCACGCCCAGACACCTTTTTGACCCTCGTGCATGTGCGCTGATAATACATCTGACATAGAAACTCCTCAAGCAAAACCGTTTTTAAAGCACAAAAGTACATTCCTTACCTTTGCGTGTTCCCCATGTAGCCATAAGCAAGCTACATGGGGAAATATATTACCTATTTTTGTGTATCTTGTACAAGTTTGACTAACTCAGCAGGCACCTGCTTAGAGAATTCATCAAACACCGGCTTTGTTTTTTCTTTCAACTTGGCCTTTTCTTCATCGCTAAGCATAGTAATGGTAATGCCGCGTTCTTTAAAGGCTTCCCATGCTTTCTTTTCAAGCTTTACGCTTTCTTGGCGTTGCCATGCAGTGGCTTCTGCTGCGGCTTCGCGAATAATTTTTTGCTGTTCGGGCTTCAAAGAATCCCACTTTTCTTTGTTCATAAGTAATACGTGCATGCTATAGTTATGTTCAGAATTCATGGCATGCTTTAATACTTCAGAGTGCTTAGCATCGTTAAGTAAGGAAAAAGTATTACCTTCTCCGTCTACTGTACCTTGTTGCAAAGCAGTGTACGTTTCGCCCCATGCTACTGGTGCAGGATTCATTCCAAGTGCAGAAGCTACTGCAACTTCTACAGGTGAGTCGGTGGTACGCACTTTCATGCCCTTAAGGTCATCAGCGCCTGTGATGGGCTTTTTGGCAGACACAAAGTTACGGTAGCCGTATTCAGAAAACATGATAGTTTCAAGACCGATATCGTTGGCAACCTTGCGTAAATATTTACCAAGTTCACCTTCATCAAGGGCTTTATACAATTTTTCTTGGTTGGCAGGGGAAGTAATGTAAGGAAGGTCAAATACAGTATAAGCTTTTGTAAAACTGGCAAGGTTAGGAGTAGAGCTGGAAGACATCTCCAAAATACCATTTTGTGCTTTCTCAGTAGTTACACGGTCATTACCAAGGGTAGTATTACCAAAAATTTTGATACGAATTTTTCTTTTACTTTTGGCTTCAACAAGCTCTTTAAACTTTTCATACCCAACGGTTACGTTATTGCCGGGAGCCATGGGGTGACCTATGCGCAAGTTTACAGGTCTTTCGGCCAATGCATCGCTATAAGTAGCACCAAAAACCATGCTTGCCATCAAAGCAACTTTTCCAAGAAAACGAAAGTTCATCTTTTTTCTCCTCTAGAAGTGATAAATAACTCTCCCCCATATAATGAAGGAA
>CAYJHX010000028.1:0-13269 GCA_964369395.1 uncultured Desulfovibrionaceae bacterium | reverse complement strand
CTTAAACATACAGAACTCTCTCATTTAGCTTTGCACTAAGATGGGGAGGTTTACAACCAAAGAAAGGGGTAGTAAGGTCCGTTATGTTTTTTCTTCTCCTCGTACTGGTGATAAAAGACAGGCCATACGCAAATTGGCAGAAGGCATTAAGCGTAATGCCAACTTTCCGGTAGATTTCAGCCGGGTGCGGCTTACGGCATCACTTTACAAGCTTTAATCTGTCAATATTGCTATCCTTGCAGATGTATTTGGGTATCTATGTAACTCATCAGTTGCTTTTATGATCCTATTTGTTTTTTACGTGTTATGCCTTACATAAAAAACTTTTTTATGTACAATCACCCCTTGTTGTACAAGTAACAGTCTTTGGTATGATCATTTACCATACCAGTAGCTTGCATAAAGGCGTACACAGTAGTAGCGCCTAAAAATTTAAATCCCATTTTCTTTAGATCTTTACTGATTTTATTGGATATATCCGTAGTAGAGGGAATTTCGTCTATATTGCTCCATTCTCCCACAATGGGCTTGTTACCAACATAGCCCCATATAAATGTATTAAAACTGCCATATTGCTTTTGTAATTTTAAAAATAATTTGGCGTTGTTAATTGCGGCTGCTATTTTACCTCTATGCCGGACGATTTTTTCATTGCTCACAAGTTCTGCTACTTTTTTTTCGTCATACTGAGCCACTTTTTCGGGGTTAAATCCGTCAAAGGCAATTCTGAAATCTTCTCGTTTTTTCAAAATTGTAATCCACGACAAACCTGATTGAAAAGATTCAAGTGTCAACATTTCAAAAAGCTTTATGTCATCATGCACAGATTTTCCCCATTCATTGTCATGATAGCTAATATCTATGTCTAGGTCCGTTACCCATTTGCATCTTACCTTGTTATCCATGAGCTTCTCCTTAAGTTTTTACTTTGCATGTATATGTAGCAAAAAATCTTCATCTAATAGGCTGTCGGAAGAGTGTAATCTACGGCTTCAGATAAAAAAAGTAAACAATTTATGTCTATATACATAAGTTACTTACTTTTTATCTTCCTTTTGATCCATGCTACCGTATTTACTTTGTACAAGAGGGCAGAATATTTATTTACTCTTGATTGGTGGCGATAAAGGCAGTTAAAAATGAGATATTAAGCATGTAAAAGTTTTTTTGAGTGAATTAAAAATTCGAGGAATATATGAAAATAGCAAAATTTGACGTGGTAGACCATTTAGACAATGAGGAAGGTATTAAATTATTATGCAATTTGTGCGCAATTCATTCTGTGAAGGCTTTGTTCTTGTGATTTTTTTCTTTTCAGTATGGGCAAAATTTTATATCATAAGCTTTCCATGCTATTTTGCAAAATACGTGAACATGTGTTTTACAGTATGAACTATGTAGAGATAAAGCCCTGAACAGTCTGTTGGAAAAATCTGTTTCCCTAAAAATGCCGGGAAAATGTTTTTTATAATTTCTCTTAACGGCCTGTTAATGTCTATTTGAGCAAAGTCCGCTAGGAGTATGCTATGCTTGAATCCACAGCCATTTATGCTCAGGCCACTGTGCCAGAACACTCTGTTCATTTTATGAAGGCGGTTTCGCAAGGAGAGGCTTTTGTGGAAGAGGGGTATTTGTGTTATGCTGCGCAAGATTGGCTCACCATTATAGGCTATCCCTTGGCTACGCCAGAAAAAACTACACCCACCTACACCCATCAAAGCTTTTTACGCGCCAAGAGTCAAGCTTTACGCCGTACCGGTGCTACGCAATGCTACGCCGTTGCGCCGGATTTTCCTCCTGAGTTTCGGCAATATATTGAAGAGAAAGATGTTTTTTATACCCTGCATGCCCAAGCTCCCATACCGGCAGCATTGCGTGCGCCTGTGCGAAAAGCACAGGAAAAATTGCGTATAGAGGCGGGCTCTGAATTTACGCCAGAGCACAGGCGCCTTTGGACAGAGTTTTTAGCCAGAAGTGGGCAAAATACTTATGCCCCCATGTCTGCCATGGTGCGTCGTCTTTTTCTTGCAACTCCCACAATATTGCAAGCGCCGCATACACATTTGCGTTTGCTCAATGCCTTTGATAATGAAGGACATCTTTGCGCCACCCTTTTGTTGGATTTTGCCCCTAAGAATTTTTGTGCCTATCTGTTAGGGGCACATTCGCGCACCTTTTATACACCGCATGCTGCCGATGCGCTTTTTGCTCATATGCTTCATATGGCGCGCCAAGAGGGAAAGAGTTTTTTACATTTAGGCCTAGGGGTTCATGAAGGTATTGCCCGATTTAAACGTAAATGGGGCGCAGTGCCAAGTCTGCCCTTTTTACGCGCCGCTTGGCAAGAAGCGCCACAACACGTCAGCGTAAAAGGCGATATGCAAAAGCTTTTTTTTACGGCCTTGGGAGGCGCGCAGTTCACACAAAATGCTTCCGCTGCGCAAGATATACGCACTCTTATGGGGCAATCCAAAAGACAAATATTGGCGGCTATGCCCGAACAACGCCCTTATGCCATGCTTTGGCAAGTACAAAAAGGAGATAAAATTTCGTGGATTGGCGGCTCTGCACATTTTTTTTGCTATTCTTTCGAACGCTCCTTTCGGGAACTTTTTGAACATGTAGATACTGTGCTTTTTGAAGGGCCGTTAGATGCACAAAGCTTGCTTGAGGTAGAAGCCG
Organism: uncultured Desulfovibrionaceae bacterium; assembly: GCA_964369395.1. Lineage (GTDB taxonomy): Bacteria > Desulfobacterota > Desulfovibrionia > Desulfovibrionales > Desulfovibrionaceae > CAYJAD01. Next base: position 10,587 of record CAYJHX010000028.1, on the reverse strand, counting down.
AAGGCAAACGCCTTACCCCAGAACAACAACCCTTGCTACCCCTTTTAAACGAAGCAGAAATTTGCACATTAGAACGTATGGTGCGCGGCCCTGAAGGTTTTTGGGCAAGTGCGCTTAATATACAAGCGCACCGTCGTGTGGATGTGCGTTGGTACCTTGCTCACACTCGCCCTTGGACGGCTCTTTTTACCCTTTGGACAGGTTTTTTAGAGCGTAAAGGCTGGCAGCAATCGGTGGATTTAGAAGCATGGCATCTAGCCCATGACATGCAAAAAAATGTTGTGGGCATGGAAAGCCTTGAGGAGCAATTGGATTCGCTCAATTCAGTGCCGCCGGAGCGTGTGGTACGCTATTTTCAAAATTGTCGCCGTTGGCCAGCGATGATACGTAAGAATGTTCAAGCCTATTTAGACGGTAATTTGTTGCGTCTTATGGGTACCAGCGCCGAATTTCCCACGCGTACGCATACCATTATTAATAAGCGCGATGAACGTTTTCGCCAGCGTATGCGTCCCTTCTTAGAGCAAGGGCGCGCGGCTGTCTTTGTGGGTACAGCGCATATGCTTCAGTTGCGCACCATGCTAGAGGAAGATGGCTTTACTTTGCGCCAAGTACAACCCACATGGCGGCATAAAATGCGGGCACGTTTTGCTTCCAAGGAGATGCATAATGCTCGTTAATACGCATATATTTAAGCCGCTTGATGCACAGCAAAGCGAGTATGTCAATTTGCAAGCTGTGACGCCAGACCAAGTCTTGCCTTATGTGCATGCTGTAAGTCAGAGCACATCTTTTAGTATGGGATCTTTTCTTGTGCATTACCACAGCGGTCACGCCATTGTGGTGGGCTATCCTTTGGATGAAGACTGTAGCCCCGAAAGCATACAAGAATCATGGTATCAGGATAAGTTACAAAATTCTTTGGAAGAACATTTACGAAAGCTTATGCAAGAACCTTCCATTGAGCGTCTCACCGTGCTTGCTCCCGTACGGCCGCATATAGTGCCTGAAAATGCGACAGTAGCTAATGATAATTACTATTTTTTATCATTACCTTTACAGCAAAGTGCGTTGCAAAATGTGCACTCCATGTGTCGTCGTGCCGCGTCGTATATTAGTATGGAACAAAGTCACGGTGAAGGCGCTTGGAGCGGTGCGCATCAAGAACTCATGTTGCACTATATACGTCGCCAAGACATAAGTAAGGAAATGAGTAGTATTTTCCAAAGTCTTGGCCTTTATTGTCGCCATGCGCCGCAAGTACGCCTTTTTTCTGCTTATGATAAGCAGAGTGGGGAACTTTTAGCCTGTACTGTGGGGGATTTTACTTCCTTGCATACTGCTTTTTATATGTTTGCTTTTCGCAAATCCTCTGCACATCCCGGCACCGCCGAAGCTTTGCTTATGGCATTGCTAGAAGAAGCGCAGCAACGAGGCTATACTTCGTGTAACTTGGGACTTGGCATTAATAAGGGCATACAATTTTTTAAAGAAAAATGGGGAGCCGTGCCCGCATTGCCTTTTATTCAATGCTCTTGGCTACAAGCAGAACAAAAATCTAAAAAACAAGCTACGCATTGGCTTGCGCGCCTTTTTTCTTAAGGATGCCCCATGCAAAACATTTTTCCTCTTGCTCCTTCCTCAGCAGATGCTCTTAGTATCTTTCAGCACAAAGTGTTACGCGAAGCCAGTATTTGGGAGGTCTTCAAAGATCTTGTGCGTCCCACCCCACGCCCACTGGACTGTTTGCAAGTGGAAATAACGTCCCATTGCGCCGCCAAGTGTGGTTATTGCCCGCACACCACCGATGCCGATACATGGCAAGCACAACATATGTTGCCGCATACCTTTGCAAATCTTTGGCCGCTCTTACAACAAAGCACAAGAGTGCATTTGCAAGGTTGGGGAGAGCCTCTTTTACATCCGCATTTTTTTGAATTCGTGGCTTTAGCCCGCAAGGCCGGATGTCTTGTGTCTTCTACCTCATGCGCTGCGCATCTTTCTAAAAACAAAGCGCAGAAGATTATCGACAGCGGTATAGATATATTCGCTTTTTCCTTAGCTGGCACCGATGCCCAAAGCAATGCTGTCCGCGCCGGAGCAGATTTTCATACTGTATGCGAAAATATCACTCTTTTGCAAAAATTACGTCAAGAACATTGGGCTGTGCATTTGGAAATTCATGTGGCGTATCTTCTTCTGGCTGATCGTATGGAGGCTATTTTAGCTTTGCCTGAGCTCTTGCACCGTCTTGGCGTTCCCACAGCCATTATCAGCACATTGGATTACGCCCCTTCTGCGTCACAAGCAGCTTTGGCGCTGACAGCAAGTGCAGACCCAGCTTCGCAAGAAAAACTTGCCCGCGCGCAAAAACTTTTACGTCAAGCCCGTGAACAAGCCCATGGCTATGGCATTGACTTTCACTACGCTTTACCCAGTGCCGCCATGGCCACCACATGCCGCGAAAATATACAAAAAAGTTTATATATCAGTGCCACAGGGCATGTTTCGCCTTGTGTGTATTTGCAGGTTCCATCTCAGAAAAGTATGAAAGAAGCGTGCATTTTTGGCAATGTTAATGAAGAGAATGTGGCGCTTATTTGGGAAAAAGAAGATTTTGTGCGCTTTCGTAAAGAGCACGCCGCAGGGTACCCCAGCACTGTCTTATGTCACTCTTGCGTAAAACGCTATGAAGTTGCGCAAGAGTAACTTTTAGAAAAAGTTTTTGATTGTTTTTTATAGCTTAGTCGAACAAGAATGAGGATAGAAGTATGAATGATGGAAAAAAGTGGGAAACGTTGCTTATGCCCTATAGGCATACCTCTAAGGGGGCGCTTGTGGGTGAAGATTCGCGCGGAGCTTTTGTTATTGACCAAGATAGAATTTTATTTTCGAGTTCGTTTAGGCGACTAAGCAAAAAAACGCAGGTGCACCCCCTTACGAGAAATGATCATATTCATACGCGTTTGACGCATTCTTTAGAAGTGGCGTGTGTTGGGCGTACCTTGGGGCACACTGTGGGGCAATTTTTGGTAGAAGAGGGGGCTATGCCGCCAAACCTTCTCCCTCATGATGTGGGGTCGTTGTTGTATGCGGCATGTCTTGCACATGATGTGGGCAATCCCCCCTTTGGGCATGCAGGGGAGTCTGCCATTCGTGATTGGTTTTCGGCTTCAGAGCATGCAGAGTATTTGAGCGAACTTACGCATGTAGAACAGTTTGATTTTAAGTGTTTTGATGGTAATGCTCAAGGTTTTAGAGTGGTGACTTCTTTAGAAAACAATAAAGATAATGGGGGCTTTCGGCTTACTTTTCCCACGTTGGCTTCCTTTGTTAAATATCCCAATGCTTCCATTGATGCGGCGACCCAAGGCAAGGTAAAGTTTAATTTTTACCAAACAGAGCAAGAACACTTTGATACGGTATTTTCGACGCTGGGATTGAAAAAAGAAAACGGCAAATATATGCGGCATCCTTTGGCGTATATTTCTGAAGCAGCCGATGATATTTGCTATCGTATTATTGATATTGAAGATGCTTACGAATTGAAAATTCTTACTTACGATGAAATATTAAAAATACTTTCACCTATTTTACCCGAACTCAATGTTTTTGGGGATAAATTACAAAATATGGATTCACATAGAAGAAGAGTGAGCATGTTACGCACTTTAGTTATTAATAAAATGATTAAAAGTGTGTTTGATGCTTTCAAAACCAATTATGCCCGTGTTATGGCTGGCGAGTTATTTAGTCTTATTGATATGTGTGATGAAGCTGCTAGGCAATATATGGAAAATGCTAAAAATACCTTTTATACTATTATTGCAAAAGAGCCTAAAAAACTTGCTTTAGAGATAGGTTCGTATAATATGTATAAGCATCTTTTAGATGTCTTTATTCCTGCTATGTATTGTAAAATCAATGGTTTTTCTTTGACCTATAAAAGCGAAAAAGCTTTAGACCTTATGGGAACCAATGCGCCTACGGCACAGGATAATTTAAATGGTGCGTATCACCGTGTGATAGATTTTATAACAGGAATGACAGATAGTTATGCTACCTTCGTGTCGCGTCAATTTTCTGGTACGGGCGAAGGATTGTAGCGTAGAGTGGACAAAGGAAATTGCAACAACTTAAGGATTTTACGCAATGTATTGCGTAAAATCTCAAGCGTACTGGCGACAGCCAACTGATAAAACAATAGATTTTTTAATGGCTTGCTAAGAGGCAGTATGCTTTTCTGATTTTTTTTGTAGCCAGTAATGAATGCTTTTATACAGTGTTTCTGGCACAATAGGTTTTGTTATGTGTTCGTTCATGCCATAGGCAATGCTTTTTTGTTTGTCTTCTTCTAGAGCATGGGCAGACATGGCAATGATGGGGAGTTCTGCATATTGCCTTTGCTTTCTAATATTGACTGTGGCCATTAAACCGTCCATAACGGGCATTTGTATATCCATCAGTACAAGGTCGTAGCTTGTTTTTTCAAGCATATCGAGGGCTTCTTGTCCATTGTTGGCAATGTCTATGGTATATCCTGCGTGCTGCAATATTTCTTCGGCTACAAGTTGGTTGATTTCGTTATCTTCCACTAAAAGTAAATGCCCAAGGCCTTGTGCAGACGTTGCATCTGCACTGTCTTCTTGTAAAGGTTCGCTGAGTGTGCGTGCTTTTTCTTGGCAGAAGAGAGGGAAAATGGCAGAGCAATAAAAGGTAGAGCCTTTGCCTAATTCGCTTTCCACCCAAATATTGCCTTGCATGAGCCGCGCGATATTCTGAGAAATACCTAAGCCAAGGCCCGTTCCGCCGTATTTACGGGTAAAAGAAGAGTCTGCTTGGGAAAAAGCGCTAAATATTTGCGTAATTTTAGTGCTTTCAATACCTATGCCGGTATCTTGTACAGAAAAAGTATACTGTATATTGTCATCGCCCACATGTTCTTCTGTGAGGCTAATATCTATGCTTCCCGCGGAAGTAAATTTAATAGCATTGTCTACCAAATTAAAGAGGAGCTGGCTAAATTTCCCCGCATCTCCCCAGAGCATGCTTGCGTCTTGTAAAGAAGCGATACGAAATTCTAGTCCCTTATCTTTTGCAATGGGGGCAAAGGTTGTGTGTATTTTTTCTAAAATTTCTTTGATGGTAAAGGGCGCATTTTCTATGGAAACTTGCCCCGTTTCAAAGTTAGAGAAGTCTAAAATATCATCTACAATACGCAACAAGTTTTCGGCGGAAAGTACAGATTTTGTAACATAATTATATTGTTCAGAAGAAAGCGTTGTTTTCTTTAAGAGATAGAGTAAGCCTAAAATGCCATTCATGGGGGTGCGCAATTCGTGGCTCATATTGGCCAAAAACTCACTTTTGGCAGCAGCATTTTTTTCTGCCAAATCTTTAGCAGAGCGCAAGTTGTCTTCCACAGTTTTTATTTCGCGCAACATGGACTTAAAAGCGCGTAAGTCGCGGGAATAGCAAACCACAGCAAAGGAATCGCCATAGGGCGTACGCGTAAAAATAGCTTCAACGGGGATCAATTCTCCGGAATTTGGCAAAACGCAGGTGTATTCAGACGAGGCAAAACCTGTGTCAAAAGCTTCTTGAAGATGCCTACGAAGCATGGTTTGTGAGTTTTCGCCTGAGGGCTGTGTCGGAGGAAATATCTGCGTGCAATTGTGTAATTGCTCTTCTTTGGTTCTGTATTCAAAAAGTTTTAAACTTTCTAAATTGCAGTCAATAAGTTCGTATTTCTCGTTCCAAAAATGCACGGCAAGGGGCATGGAATCAAGCATGATTTTGTTGCGCAACTCTGCCGTTTCGGCTTGTTTCTTGGAAGCTTCAATTTCTCGCAAGTCGCGTGAGAAAGTAATGGTAACATCTTTGCCATGATAATTGGCAGCTACACAGGTTTTGTGCACAAGAATGGGGGTTCCATCGGTATGCGTATGTGTAAACTGTACATGGCTTATGCCATTTTTTTTGGCTTCGGCAAATTTTGCCAGCATGACCGCAATACTTTTTTGCCCATCGGGTTGGCATTCGGGAAAAGCTTTATGAAATTTTGTGATATATTCCTGACGGCCTTTGAAACCAAAAAGCTTTATACTTGCAGGGTTGCAGTCTAAGACAGTAAAATTTTCATCCCAAAAGGTCATGCTTACGGGCATGGTGTCTACCACCACTTTGTTGCGTAATTCAATTTCGTGAGTCTTGGCTTGGCTCGCTTTAAGCTCAGTTAAATCGTAAACATACTCGGCAATCATATCGACGCCATCATGGGTAACTTTGCGTAAAGTAATGAAGCTTGGGACAAGATTTCCTTGACTATTGCGCCAAAACCATTCTGTTTTTATTTCGCCTAGAATCATGGCCTGTTCTAAAAGATAGGTGGAATAGGCGGTTGAGCGTTGATTGTTGGGCTGATAATCAGGATAAAATGCGTGGGCAGCTAGGCTGTATTCTTCTTTTTTTTGTATTCCCAAAAGATTCATAAAACTTTGGTTGCAGTCCACAAGGTGATGTTCATGGCTCCAAAGGCAGGCTGCAGTAGGGGAGGTGGAAAAAATATCTGTTGCTTTCTTGTCGCGAGTAGGGGTGAGTATGGCTGTAACAACGGGAATATTTTCGCAGACCATGCGCATAAGGGTATAACTAACAGCTACATCCTCTCCTTGAATTTTGTGCACCCAAGAAAAAGTGTGGTTGCCTTGATCAAAGGCATGACGAATATGGTCGTGGCAGACGCTTGCAGAGTCACTAGTATGAGCGTGCTGTGATAAGATATCAACAGAAAAAGGGGGTTGTACGTTGCGAAGAGAAGACAGGCCAAAAAAATCTGCATAGGCATTGGTACAATACACAATGTCGTTGTCTTCGGTATAACAACACAACACCATGGGGCTTGTTCCGTAGAGTTTACCCAAAAAAGAACAAAGCATAGATTTTTTTGAAAAATCTAAAAAATGCATACACAAACCCTTTTTCACAGTATCTATCTGGTAGCCTTAAAAAAAGAGGACAATTCTTTAAAGAAAAATCGTTAATAAGACTTCCTTTTGCAATATTGCACATTTTTTGCTCAAACACAAGAGTTTTTCTTTTAAAACTTTCTTGCAGTGGCACTGTTTTTTTGTTTTGAGGTAATTTTATTGACGCATGCATGCGATGTGGCTATGGTGGCCCTTGCAGGATTTTAAAAAGCGTCTTCTGTGGTATTGGCGATAAACGTAGAATTTTATCTATTTTCAATACACCATGATGCTTGAATTTTTTTGCTTCTTTACATCTGGCACCTTTTAAACGACCTGTCCCAAGTAGGCTTTTTAACAAGTTGATAGGGAATACTTGGATGAATAGAAACAATTTTTGCTTTGGGTAGGCTATGGTTTCAGTACAGACAAATGAAGATACGAAAAATACAGACACGGCGCCTTTTCCGCGTGTGCTGTATATATCTTTATGGTTTCCTCTTCCTTCCGAAACATTTGTTTTTTCTGAAGTGGATGCTTTACATGTACGTAAATTACCCGTTTCTGTGCTTACGTTGTACGCCTCTAAGCCCAAAAATTTAGCTACGCGCATGCAAAAAACGTCTATCCCTGTAGAGCATATGGGGGTGGCAAGTGTAGGGCAAATAATAAAAGCCCTATGGTGGCGGTTTTGGGAAGAGCCCAAAAAATCTTTCCGCATTGTTAAAGACATTATTTTTCGACGCTGGCGCGATAAAGAAATGTATGCAGAAAATGTATGGGCAGCAATGGCAGGTTTTTATGTGGCAAGGCGCTGTAAAGAACTTGGCATAGAACATATTCATGCTGCTTGGGCTAATGGCCCTGCCACTACAGCGTATGTGGTGCACTGTCTGGAAGGCATACCTTATTCTTTTACGGCACGAGCCAGAGATGTGAACCCTCCTGACGGTTTTTTGCAAGAAAAACTTGCCATGTGTGCCTTTGCTCGGGCTGATTCTTCTTCAAATATGCCGCATATGGCTTCTTTTTTGTCGGCATCTACTCAAGAAAAATTACATTTGGTGTACAATGTTGCTACATTGCCTGCATGTAAGATGGCAAAGGTATCTATGCAGTCACCCTACAAAGTGCTGGCTATAGGGCGCCTTGTGGAGCAAAAAGGCTTTAGGTATCTTATAGATGCGGTGGCGCATTTGCTAAGTGATGGATGTGAAGTGCAGGTTTCTATTGCTGGTTCTGGTGGATTGATGCACGAGTTGCAACAGCAAATCAAAATGCTTGGTCTTGAAAAGCATATATGTATGCTGGGGTTTGTCTCGCACGATGCCGTCTCGAAGGCTATTTTAGAGAGCGATGTATTGGTTATGCCCAGCGTTGTAGAAGAAAAAACCGGTTTTTCTGATGGTTTACCCACAGTAATTATTGAGGCTATGTGTCATGGCTTGCCCGTGATAGGGACGCAGGTTGCCAGCATGGAAGATGTTATCAAAGATGGGGAAACGGGCTATCTTGTTCCTCAGCGTGATGCCGCGGCTTTGGCTCAAGCCATGCAGGCTTTGGTGCACGACAGAGAAAACGCTTTGCGTATGGCAACCAATGCCAAAGCCTTGGTAGATACTCTTTTTGATTCTACAACGAATATTGACACTATGTGTCGATTGTTTCGTGAGTATACGCCGCCTAAATAGTGCGTTTAAAACAGGATTATCTTCATGCTAACAATAAAATGTGCGGCGTGTCGTCGCAAATTATGGAAATATCAAAAGTTGGGACAAGGCGAAGTGGTGCGTTGTCACAAAGAACGTATTTCCAAAATGTATGATACGCAAGAGCGTGATGGCAAAGTATGGTGCTTGTGCGGTAGGCCTATTGGCATTGATAAAGGGACTTTTTTTAGCATGGTTAAAGGGAATTTTACCTATGCAGGCACAAAGGTAAACCGATTATAGTGCGCAAAAAACGCAAGAGATAAAGGTAAGCCGATTATAGTGCGCAAGAGACGAGGATGATTACGCTTTCATGATGTCTTTTTATGCTGGGTACGGGCTTTTTTGCACAGATCATGCGATTTTTCTATGCAAAAATGGTTTGAAATATCATGACCAAAATAAGTCCACCTATGACAGCCATGGTAGCTGCGTTACCGTGCCCACCCGCTTGAGATTCGGGAATAATATCTTCCACAATAATATAGAGCATAGCGCCAGCGGCAAAGGCCAAGGCTATAGGTAAAAATTGCGAGGCAAGGCCCGTAGCCCAGAGGCCAAGCAGAGCTCCAAGGGGCGTGGTGCATCCACTCAGCATACCAAAGAAAAAGGCTTTATGACGAGAGAGACCTTCGCGCAGCAAAGCCATAGATACCACAGTACCTTCGGGGATGCCTTGCAGCATCATGGAAGCTGTCAGCAATAAAATATCCTGCACAGAAAGGGCCATGTTTGCACCTGTTTGCATACTGCCATTGGCACCTATTTCACTCATACCTGTGTTAAAGGCGCCATAACTTACGCCGAGAGCAAGCCCTTCGGGTATATGGTGCAAAGCCATGGCGGTGACGAGTAAGATACTACGATGCCACGAGGTAGAGATGCCTTCGGTAATATCATTTTGGTTGTGCGTATGGGGCAAAAGGGCGTCAAAGCCACGAAGAAAGAGTGCGCCTAATAGTAGACCCACCACCGGAGGAATAAAGGCCCATGCACCGCTGGCAAAGAGCCAGACGGCATGTTCTTGCGAAAGTTCCATAGAGGGAATGAGCAGGGCAAAAAATGTGGCCCCTAACATCATGCCCCCAGCAATTCCCAGCATAGTCTGTAAAAGTTTTGGGGAAAATTCTTTACGCGTATAAATGCATGCGGCGCCAAGAGTAATGGCAAACCACGAACCTATGCCGGCTAATATGGCTTGGGTGGTGGGGCTAAAGTCATGCATAATAACCCTCCTGAATAAAGAGTCCTGCACAATTACTTTTTCAGTATAATTTTGTGAGAATTGTAAAAAATTTTCAAAACAAAAAATTTACAGTACAGGACTAAAAGGCACGAAAATCAATCGCCTAACGACGCAAGTAAATTGCGTCTACTCTTGATTTATCGGTCGCATTGACTGCTGTCAACGCTCCATAAGACTCCGCACAATGAATTGTGCAGGAGTCTTGAATAAGCTACTAAAAGTACAAACTATTTTGTAAGTTTCTTTTTTAAAATAGTATTTTCTAGCGTTAAGGCCGTATTTAATTTACTTACTTGTACAAATTCCTCTTGTAATTGTTCGCATTTTTCTTGTTGCGCTTTTTGTTCTTGTAAAAGTGCTGCGAGCTTTTCTTGAAGAAGATGATTTTCTCTTTTATACTCCCTTTCTTTATCAGAAATGAACGGTGTGATAACCTTTGTATGTTCTTGATTGTTTTTGTAATCTAAGGGGGTTATATTGGTAAATATTTTTTCAAAAACGTCTTCGTCGTTGACGGGGTATAGCATCCATGCATGGTCTATAAAGTCTTCGTAGCTCATGCAAGCAATATCTTCTAAAGAGGCGAAAACTTTTTTACGTTGTGTGGGCTTTTCTGTACGCCAAACAAGAGTTTGAGGGTTTCCTCTATTTGTTTGGGTGCAAT
>CAYJHX010000027.1:0-13340 GCA_964369395.1 uncultured Desulfovibrionaceae bacterium | reverse complement strand
TGCGTAGTGCTTCCTTCAGCCAATAGCTTCGTCTTGTCTTCGTTCCATATTTCATATACAAAGTCTATGGAAGCGCGGCCCCAATGAGCAATGGCCACGTGAATATGAATGAGATCGTCATACTTGGCAGGTGCTCTATAACGGCACTGTGCTTCTCGAACAGGTAAATAAAAGCCCTTTTTTTCTACTTCTGCATAGCTCATACCCCGTGTTCGAATAAATTCACTGCGAGAACGTTCAAATAAATGTAAGTATTCTGCATAATATAAAACTTGCATACAGTCTGTTTCACCGTAAGAAATACGGTGGGCTAACCAGCAGTCTGGTGTAGGAAAATTTTTCACAAAAGCTCCTTTATCGTGCTTAGAGAGTTATTTATGAGTATTCAAAAAAAAGGTTTGTCTTGGTTTTCTTATGGGCCCCTATGCCTTGTGCTTATGTGCCTATGTACGTTGTGCGCGTGCACAACACAAGTGGCAAAAGTCACGCAAAAAATGCAACTTCCGGCGCCAGTTGGGCCAGAAAATCCAGAAGATTTTTTAAAAGCCCTGACGCCTCGTGATCAAGATTTAAGGTCTTGGCAAGAACTGGATAGTACTTTGCAAAAGAGTATTGCCTATGTCAAAGCAAAAAATAAGGCCGCCTTTGCCTTACGTGCGCCACATTTAAGCATTACTTGGGGGCAAATGTTACAAACCCTTCTAGAATTTCAAGCACTTTTACCCCAATTAGATGCCAATCCGCAACTTTTACTTGAGCATTTTACATGGGTAGCTGCCCCCGAAGGTATACATTTTACCGGTTATTACGAACCTCTTTTAAAGGCCAGTCGCACGCCACAGCCCGGCTATCATCCTATCTATAAAAGACCACCAGAATTGACAAGCTATCGAAAAAAACGTCGGAAATATTATAGTCGAGAAGCCATTGACGGGAAAAACGTATTGGCCAAACGCGGCCTTGAAATAGCTTGGGCTGAAAGCATGGTAGATGTGTATTTTTTACAAATTCAAGGCAGTGGAAAATTGCAATTTGAAGATGGAAGTACCCAGTATGTCAATTATGCCGGACAAAATGGGCATAGGTATGTTGTTTCCGGTAAAATCATGAAAGAACGAGGACTTGTGATCAAAGGCGATGTGATGGAACAACGCCAATGGTTCAAAGACAATCCTGATAAAACCTTTGATATTTTAAAAGAAAATCCCAGCTATGTCTTTTTTAGAACGGGAACAGAAGGGGCTAAAGGAGCCATGGGAAGAGTGCTTGACCCCATGCGTAGCCTTGCTACAGACAGAAGATTTATTCCTTTAGGGGCCCTTGTTGCTTATGGTGTCAATGTGCCGCATGTGCTTTTGGGTACTGCTCCTTTACGCGGCCTTGCTTTTACACAAGACGTGGGCGGCGCCATTAAAGGAAATAGGTTTGACATTTTTATGGGTCATGGACCTGTGGCAGAGTTTCGCGCTTCGCATTTACAATCTTTAGGCATAGCTTGGGTGCTTGTGAGCAAAAAAGCCATTGAAGAGGCAAAGAAAGCCGAAGAAGCACGTAAAAAAGCTTCAGAAAAGAAGCGTAAAAAAAGAAAAGGGTAAAGGAAAAAGGATTTTTTTCCTTAAGAATATACCGATTTACATGCAAAAAATGCATCTTAATACATTGATTTTTTAGTGTAAAAAAACTTACATTATTCTTTTGCCTTTTGTTCTAGACAAGGGTAGTATGCCCTCGTTGTCGATGGCGCTTGTGATGTTTCTACAGTTTGCGAGAGAGGCATCGTGTATTTTCATTGAATTTAGGTGGTTTTTTGGAGGTAAAAATGGTTTTGGAGAATCCCGAAAAAAATTTAGCTTTTGATCTTGTGCGCATTACTGAATCAGCCGCATTGGCTTCTGCCCGTTGGCTGGGACGTGGGGATAAAAACGCCGGTGACGGAGCGGCCGTGGATGCCATGCGTGTTACCTTTAATTCTCTGCATGTTGAAGGCACCATTGTTATTGGTGAAGGGGAAAAAGATAATGCCCCCATGCTGTACAATGGCGAAAATGTAGGCCTAGGTGACGGCCCCCAATTGGACGTGGCTGTAGACCCTGTAGAAGGTACAAGTCTGCTTGCCTATGGTCGCCCTAATGCTATTTCTGTTATCGGTGCTGCCCCCAAAGGTACCATGCTCCCCCCCGGGCCTAGCTATTACATGCAAAAGCTGGTGGTGCCCCATGAAGCTCGTGATGTAGTAGATATTGACGCACCCGTTGCTGTAAATTTAAAAAGCATTGCCATGAGCCTTGGCAAAAAAGTTCAAGACTTAGTAGTCTTTGTACTTGATAAACCCCGCCATGAAGGGCTTATTCAACAAATTCGTACCGCAGGGGCACGTATTCAATTGCATACAGACGGTGATGTGACAGGTGCCCTTATGGCTGTAAGTCCGCATTCAGAAGTGGATGTGATGATGGGTACCGGTGGTACGCCAGAGGGTGTATTGGCAGCATGCGCCATTAAGGGCCTTGGAGGGCAAATGTTTGCACGCCATGACCCACAATCGTACTTGGAAAAAGAAGCCCTTGCAGAAGCAGGTATTGATATACGCTCTGTACTTACTGTCAACGAATTGATTCATTCCGATGACTGTTTCTTTGCAGCAACAGGCATTTCTGGTGGTTCTTTCTTGCGCGGGGTGCAGTATTCCGGCGATAAAGCCATTACGCATTCTATTATTATTCGCGGAAAAACCGGAACGTTACGCTATATCGAATCGTATCATAATATTCAACAACTGAACACCTTTAGCGCTGTACGTTATTAAACGCAAGCTCAATGAAACAGAAGTACGGCTTTGAGGCTGTTCTTCTGTTTTTTTATGGGTGTAAGGACTTTTTATGCAAAATAAAGCTTTTTGTGGATGGCGCTCTTTTCTATCTATGGCACGTGTACTACCTGTGATACTTACTTTTGTTTTCTTTGCCTCTTTGATGTACATGAACCCCAACGTAGTGCAGGCTCAAACTGTATATGAAAATCAAGCACCTATGTCAGAACGAGAGCTCATTTCTTTTATCAATATTTTACCACAATTTCGCGCATGGGCAGCTTCCCATAAGGAAGTGGCACACCCTTCTGTAACACAAGGGAAAGCCGATTTTGTTTATTCTAAAACTGCAGAAACATGGGTAAAAGGACGCAACTGGGACGTACGTCGCTTTTTTGCCGTTATGGGTAAAGCCGCAGCAGCTCTATATATGATTTCTGAAGGTGGCAGCAACAAAGCACGCCCTCAAGATATGCCTCAAGTAAGTCAGGCAGAATTAAATTTAGTGCAAAAACACTTAACGAATCTATTAGAAGCAGGAAAAAGACAAGCGCCTTCTATGGCACCTTAATACAGGGAGGCGTATTTTAGGCGTGCCCGCCTCCTGCGGACTGGTGATGCCACAGGATGTGGCAAGCCCCGCAGGGGAGCAAAACAAAGCAAGCCGAAATTCACTTTCGGCGCCAGCGACTTTTGCGATAGCTTGTGTCGTACAGGACGTACGACCAAGCGTTATGCGTACGATTCAAAAAGGGGAAGAGACAAGGAAGTTAAAACATTCAGGACGCGCCGTGTATCTAGAAATACATAAGCGGCCTTAATGTTTTAACTGGCGCAGTAGCTTGCCCTTTTTCAGCCGACTGCCTTTTTTAACTGCCCAATATTTGCCACACAAGCATAGCAGCCAAACTCCACATAATAAGACATACTATGGCATCAAGCACTCTCCACGCTAAAGGCTTTGTAAAATACGGAGCAAGAATTCTTCCGCAAAGAGCCAACATTGAAAACCAAACAAGAGAACCACAAGCAGCCCCCGCTCCAAAATAGTATCGCCCCACTCCCACATAATTGGTACTGATAGATCCAAGTAAAACTACAGTATCAAGGTACACATGAGGATTAAGAATGGAAACTGCAAGGGTTGCGATAATAACCGATTTTAAAGGACGTTTAGCATTTTCTATTTTTACATCAAAAGGATGTTGCTTAAAGGCAGAACGAAGAGCTCTCAAGCCAAAAAACACAAGAAAAAGAATGCCTCCCCATGTGGCAATACTTTGAATTTGTGGGTGAGCAACAATAAATCCTCCAAAGCCAAGAACCCCAAGGGATATAAGAGTTGCGTCCCATAAAATGCAAATAATACATACGATAACATGATGATTTTGCCGAATACTCTGTGAAAGCAAAAATGCATTCTGAGCACCAATAGCCATAATAAGACTCAACCCCATGCCAAAACCTTGAATGAAAGGTGCCATATCCATTTTTATTTTATCCTTACAATACAAAGGGGTGCATGATGCTGAGCTTTATACAGAGACCTCTGCATTATGAATGATGCAGAGGTCTCACTTTACAACATAACATGAAGATTGCCCATATTCCTAATAGGCTGTTGCAAAAGTCGACTTCAAGCAGGTTGCTGTTTTTCAACAATCTGTTAGCACAAAATCAAGTCCCCCCAGCAAGGCCAGGGGGACAATCACGCTAATTATTTTTTTCAATATCTACCTGCAAAGCCTGTAGTAAAGGTAAACGTTTTTTATTAAATTCACTGGCGCTTTCCATAATGCTGGCCAGAATTTCTTTATCAGAAAGATCTGCATCGCCCTTTTTAACCGTTCGACCTTGATTTTGCAAAACACTTTGCACAAATTGCGCTTGCGCTTTCATGCTCTTATGCCCATTTTTCATGGCATACAAAAAGAGCTGCTCCATGGGCAACACTGGCACCCCTCCTCCAAGGACAGGGGAAGCCAAAACCATAGGGGAAAGGCCGCTTAAAGTCTTACTGCAAATATAAGCATTCAAGCGTTTGGTACGCGTAAGCACTTCGGGTGTTACCGTTTGTGTAGGATGAATATACCCTGCCCCCAGCATCACCGAAATAATTTCCAAAATGGCAGGAAACTCTAGCTCTGTATAGGCCGCAAGATTACGTATTTGAAGAATACTCTTGGGGCTATAGCCCTCACTGGCTAAAAATTCCACTAAAGGTTCGTACAATTCCTGCTTCAAAGTCAACTGCCCACTGGGCACGTTTACTGTATACGAAACAGCCGAAGCCTGCACGCACAAGGCAAAGGTTTTCCGTAATACTTGATATTCATTGCTCACCACATTGGTCGTGCCTTTGACAAAAATATCACTGCGAAATTGTGTATTTAAAATATAGTCGCGCACCGTTTCGCGCAATTTTACGTCTTCGATACTTTGTAAAAGAGGTACACTTTCAGGAGGCAAAGCAAAAGGACGTTGATTAAGCAAGCGCGTGCTTGTTACAAAGGTGCACTTAGCTTTTTCAAAGGCGGTGGCCACATCTTTAAAGTACGGCACATACCAATCTTCGTTGAAATATTCATGTGCCATATGGGCTACAGTTTTTGAAGCCAAATTTTTAAATTTATGCGCCGCCGAGGGATTACGTGTAAAAATCATGGCGCCAGCTTGTTCTAACTGCGCAACAAAACCATAAGCTTCTTGTACTTTAGAAACAGGATTGCGCATATCATCTTGACTTTGCGCATGATAGGTTAAAAGCTCGCGCAAAGGCGAAAAATCTGCCCAGCCGGGCATGCAATTATAACTCACATACACAAGGCCGCCTACTTTTAAGTTGCTAGAAATAATCTGCAAAACTTGTTCGCGACTTTCAGATGTTACCCACGACCAAACCCCGTGCAAAACAATCATATCAAATTGAGGTAACAAGCCGTTTTGTGCCTTACGCGCTAGTTCTTCAAAGGAATCATTGAGCATATGCCCACTTGTGCCGGCATTGCGCATGACAGTACGCCCATAATTGCAAGAATTAGGGTCGCAATCTGTTCCCCAAAACTCTCCGATATTGGTGGCAGCATGCACATTAAATGACATGCCTTGCCCATAACCAAGCTCTAAATAATGCAGCGGTTCCCCTTCTTCACGACAAGGAAGCTCTAAACCGTGCAAAAGCAACAAGGACTCCAAAAAATTAGGGGTCAGCTCTTTACAATAATTCTCTTCATGCGGAATATCGCAGGCATAACTTTTTAACTGCATAAACATGCTACCTTTCTTTAAAATGAGGAAAAAATGCGCCGCCAAAACTGTAACACAGTATAAAATCAACTCCCTTGTTTTTATAAATAACATCATTAATGTCAACGCAAAAGTACAATTTACTGCACACACAGCAAAATCTATTGCTAACACTTTCAGAATATGCTAGGTCAAAGAACAATAATGACAAACGCGTATAAAAGCACAAATTATACTTTTATATAAATGCTTTATGCATATCTCAGCAAAGGAATTTTATGCAAGACAGTCTCCAAGAACATGATCTTTTGGCTAGAGTTTTTTTACAATATACCTTTAAAAACCACAAAAGCCCCATATGTTGTTGGAATTTAAACGGAAATATACTCTATTGTTCTCAAAGCTTTTTCGACATTTTTCGTATCCACTCTGAAGAAGTAATGGAAAAAAACTTTGCTACTTTTAGCCCCGCCTATCAACCCAGTGGTATATCTTCCAAACAAGCCAAACAAGAATTTTTAACTGCCGCCATCAAAGAAAATTATATTCGCTTTTTTTGGACACACCATTTGCCCTGGTCCGGTGAAAAGATCGTAGAGTATACCATCACCACCTTGCATTATAAAGGAATGATCATCTTGGTGGGCTTTATGCATAATGCCACCGCCAGTGAATACAAATATTCCACCGACCAAAACATGAAAACCTTGCTCAATGCTTCGCCCACAGCCATGTGTGTATGGAATGGGCAAGGCCACCCCATAGATTGCAATGCCAGCTTTCTAGAACTCTTTGGCATGCAACATATCAATGACTATCGTGACGATACCGCAAAATATTTCCCTGCCTTTCAAGAAAACGGGCGAGAATCTTTACAGTACAGTCTTGACGAAATTCATAAAGCTTTTGCCGAGGGCCAAAGAAAACTCGAGTGGAACTGGTTTAACAACCATGGCGAAAGCATACCTACACAAGTTATTTTACGCCGTTTTACCTACGACAATACAGATTTTGTGGCAGAATATGTCTATGACTTGCGTGAATTACGTGCTAAACAGCAAGAAGCCCTTGAAGCGGAAGAACGGGTTAAACTCATGCTAGACAGTATGCCTTTATGTTCCTTTGTTTTTGATAAAGAATTTAACCCCATTGATTGCAACTTTGCCGCCTTACGCCTTTTTGACTATGAAAATAAGCAAGAATATCTCAATAGTTTTTATGACGCATCCGTCCCAATACAACCTGATGGTAGCAGCAGCAAAGAACAATCGCGCAAAAATCTTGAATATTGTTTTGCTGAAGGGCAACATACCTTTGAATGGGTACATCGCGATAAACACGGCCACCCTTTGCCCAGTGAAGTAACACTCGTGCGCAGTTTTTACAAAAATGACGATATTATTCTTGCCTATGTGCGTGATTTACGAGAACTAAAAGCTTCTCAAGCCTTGGCAGAAGAAGCCGAACAACGCAATAAGGCCATCTTAGACTCTACGCCCATTGGTGTGCATTTTTGGGATGAAAACTTCCAACTTATCTATTGCAATATAGCAAGCGCCAGACTTTTTGGGTATGATGATATAGAAAGCTATCTTGACAATTTTCAACGCACTATACCCGAGCTACAACCCGATGGACAATCATCACAGGCCATTATGCAAGAAGGTTTTGCCAATGGCGCTGTCAATGGGCGTACAGAAATAGAATTTGTATGCACTAACCCCATTACCAACAAAGAAGTGCCTGTAGAAATATGCATTCGCACCGTTTCTTATAAAGGCAAAAAAGCACTTATCGCATTTTTACGTGATTTACGTGAACATAAGGCCATGCTCAAAGAAATCTACAAAAGTGAAGAAGAGTTGCGCCAAGCCAAAGAACTGGCAGAAAAAAATGCTCAAGCTAAAGGGGAATTTTTGGCCAATATGAGCCACGAAATTCGCACCCCCATGAACGGCATATTGGGTCTTTTACACTTGCTAGAACATACAGAACTTAAAACAAATCAGCTGTATTATGTGCAAAAATCTTTGCTGTCTGCCAATAACCTTATGCGCATCATTAACGACATCTTAGATTTTTCCAAAATCGAAGCTCGCAAGCTTGAAATGGAAGTGGCACCCTTTACCCTACGAGAGCTTTGCACAGAAATTTACGAATTATACGAGCCCTTAAGTAACAAAAAAGGTATCAAATTCCTCATAGAAAAAGGAGCCCATACCGGCATTGTTTTACTAGGCGATGCTCTACGCTTAAAGCAAATTCTTTATAATTTGGTGAGCAATGCCATAAAATTTACCGCCCAGGGCACCGTTACCTTAAGCGTAAAAGAGGCGAAAGAAGAAGACGGTAAAGTGCAATGTCTGTTTTCGGTGCAAGATACAGGCATTGGCTTAAGCCCCGAACAACAAGGTAAATTGTTTTCCGCTTTTGCCCAAGCCGATAGTTCTGTAACTCGTGAATACGGTGGTACAGGCCTTGGTTTAGCTATTTCGCGTAGTATTGCCCAAATGATGCATGGTAATATTTGGGTAGAAAGCGCTCTGGGACAGGGAAGCACCTTTTATTGCTCTGCAGTATTTGCCGTCAGCCCCAAACAAAAATTGATCGAAAGCCCCAATGATGAAAGCATCAGCAAAGAAATTCCCCAAGGAGATGGGCGCATCTTGCTGGTAGAAGACAATGAAATTAATCAATTTATTGCCGAAGAGTTGTTAACTAAAGGCGGCTATACCGTAGATATTGCCAATGATGGCCAAGAAGCCATAAACATGCTTGAAAAAGAAACCTACAACCTTGTACTTATGGACATTCAAATGCCCATTATGGATGGCCTTACAGCCACAAAAGAAATCCGTAAGAACAGCAAATTTGCACAATTGCCCATTATTGCCATGTCTGCCCATGCCATGGTGGGCGACAAAGAAAAAAGCCTGCAGCATGGTATGAACGACCATCTCACCAAACCTATCAATCCAGAATTGCTATATAAAACCCTATACCAATGGCTAAAGAAGAAATAATTTTGTAGCAATTCTCCCCAAAGGCTTATTTACTTTAGATAGTGTCGTCAAATCGCGAATTTTCGAAATTTATCAAGGAAGATAAACAAGCTTTGAAGGAGTGTATATAGACATACATGACCGAAAAAGCTTGTGAAATCTGACGTAGAGAAAGCCGGAAAGGTGCATTTGACGACACTATCTACTATATGTATACAATATAAAGGGCACAGTTACACTACTGATTATTTGAGACCTCTGCATAATCCAAAAAATCATTGAAATACATGGATTGCTTCGCTTTGCTCGCAATGACTTTCGTTGTAATCCCAAGTCATTGCGAGGAGCACAGCGACGAAGTAGCCACCCAACGGGCGCCGAAGGCGTTTGCGTTTGCGAAGAATGAGCAATTACGCAAATGGACAGCAAAGCATTCACGCATTTGTACTTGTGCAGAGGTCTCTAAAAAGCAAATCCAAAGCAGCAAAAGGCGTTTTATCTTGAAACAGAGCATTCCCCCCCAACAAGAAAAACCTCATACTAACGGTATTGCTGTTCATGAATGTAGCGATCTTATAGTTTCACAGCATGTTTCCCTTTCTCTGTCATGGCGCTTTTTTAAGCGTATGCTTGACATTATCGGCGCACTATTAGCCCTGTTCTTCTTGGCCCCTATTTTTCCTTTCATTGCCCTTGCTATTCGCCTTGATTCACCGGGCCCTGTTTTTTTTCGCCAAGTACGCGTAGGACGCAACGATAAACTCTTTCATATTATTAAATTTCGAAGCATGCATGACGATGCAGAAAAGGATACCGGAGCCGTTTGGGCTTCTGAATACGATCCGCGTATTACGCGAATTGGTTCTTTTTTGCGAAATACGCGCATGGACGAATTGCCACAGCTTATAAATGTGCTCCACGGAGATATGAGCCTTGTGGGCCCCCGTCCAGAACGTCCAGAACTTATTGAGAAACTCAAAAAGTCCATACCTTTTTATAGTAAAAGACACAGCATTAGACCCGGTATGACAGGATGGGCGCAAGTGCGTTATCCTTACGGCGCCTCCGTAGAAGACGCCCTTGAAAAATTGCGCTATGACTTATATTATATCAAAAAAAATACAGTACTTTTTGATATAGAGATAGTTTTGCGGACAATTTTAATTATTTTTACAGGAAATGGCGCACGATAGGTAATCAACATGACTTTCTGAGCTGTAAAATACACGGATATTTTACTGTCCCTGTGCCTCGAGATCTCTGCACAATTAAAAAATCATGGATGCTTAGCTGTCCATTTGCGTCATTGCTCATTCTTCGCAAACGCAAACGCCTTTAGCGCCTTTTTTTTTGGGGGTCCGTCACCCAGCCTCCTCACAATGATTTACATTTACAACAAAGGTCATTGCGAAGAAAATAACGACGAAGCAATCCATACCATTTTCGCAAAAAAGTTATACTTATACCATCTTAAACGGACGAATACCATGATAAGCCCCGATTATTTACGCAAAAAATTGCGCAACAAAGAAGCAAGTATTGGTACATGGGCGCAAATTCCTTCTGCAGAATCTGCATACATATTAGCCAATATGGGCTATGAATGGGTTGTTGCCGATTTAGAGCATGCCGCATTTGCGCGCCCGCATTTACCTTCTTTTTTCCGTGCTGTTAAACAAGGCGGCGCTCTTCCTTTTGCCAGACTTGCGGAAAATACGCGAGAAAATATCAAAGCCGCCTTGGATAGCGGAGCAGAAGGACTTATTTTTCCCATGATAGAAACGCGCGCCATGCTTGACGCCGCCATAGAACAAAGTTTGTATCCATCCCATGGTGGCACGCGTGGGGTGGGCTATTGTGCGGCCAATGTGTACGGCTACTCCTTTGATAACTACACACAAACACAGGCCCATGAGGTGATACTCATTGCACAAATAGAGCACAAAAATGCCTTAGACAATTTAGACGAGCTGCTAACGCATCCTCGTCTTGATGGAATTCTTGTGGGCCCTTATGATTTGTCTGCTTCCATGGGCCTCATGGGGCAAATACAGCACTCTGCTGTGCAAGATGCTCTACAAGGTATTTGCACAAAAGCGCATCAATACTCCGTTCCCATGGGGTTACATATTGTAAAACCGGATGTGGCGCTTTTACAAGAAAAAATCCGCCAAGGGTACACCTTTCTTGCTTTTGGTATGGATACCGTATTCCTATGGGAAAGTGCGAAAATCCCCTTTGAGGTAAGCAAATGAAAATAGCTATCACCACCTCTTCTTTTGGAGTTTTTACACCTTTACCCTTAGAATTGTGCACACAAGCAGGTTTTGCGTATACGCTTAATCCTTATGGTAGAGTTTTAACCGAGGACGAAGCCTCAGCACTCTATGCAGATTGCATAGGGGTGCTGGCAGGAACAGAGCCCATTACGGCAAAAGTCATGCGGGCCAATCCACATTTGAGGGTAATTTCACGTTGCGGTGTGGGACTTGATGCCATAGACAAAGACTATGCCGCAGCGCAGGGTATTCAAATTTTATCCACACCCGACGTGCCTACACAAGCTACCGCAGAGCATACGTTAACCTTAATGCTGGCTTTATTGCGTAAAACGGCAGTCATGGCCAAAGATATGCATGGTGGTGTCTGGAAAAAGAAAATGGGGCATCTTTTACACAAGAAAAAAGTGGGCCTCATCGGTTATGGGCGCATAGGCAAGGCCGTAGCAAAGATGCTGCATGCCTTTGACTGTCAAATAGCTTGCCACGATCCTTTTATACAGACCCACGATTATCCGCAGTATGAATTACCAAAGCTTCTTGCATGGGCGGATATCATTAGCTTGCATTGTAGCAGTCAAAAGAACGACAACCCCATCGTTACAGCAGAAGCCATTGCGAGCATGCGCCCACACACATGGATTATCAATACAGCACGCGGAGGCCTGGTGGATGATGTTGCCCTTTACCATGCCTTAGAAACAGGCCACCTTGCTGGAGTGGCGCTAGATGTGTTCGGACAAGAGCCATATCAAGGTTGCTTACTACAGCACGAAAAAGCCCTATTAACGCCGCACGTTTCGTCTTACGCACAAGAAGCGCGCGTGGAAATGGAAATGCAGGCGATGCAAAACCTCATACAAGCTTTAGCAGATGTTTGAAAAAGATATTTGCAATTGGGGACATACCCCTTTAGATAGTGTCGTCAAATGCACCTTTTCGACTTTCTCTACGTCAGATTTCACAAGCTTTTTCGGTCATGTATGTCTATATACATTCCTTCAAAGCTTGTTTATCTTCCTTGATAAATCTCGAAAATTCGCTATTTAACGACACTATCTAAGCCATTAACAGCCTATGAAGACTTATGCGGTGAAACCCAAGGAACTTTCGGACAAAATTCTTGCATTTCACATATATCGCAAAGAGGTTTACGTGCGTCGCATACATGGCGTCCAAACCATACCATACGATGATTCACCCTGCCCCACTCTGCCTGAGGAAAAAGCGCCATCAGGTCTTTTTCTACGCTGATTGGCGCCGTACTTTCAGTAAGTCCCAAGCGAAAAGCTATGCGCCCCACATGAGTATCAATGGCCACACCTTCATTGATGCCGAAAGCCCCCCATAAAACAACATTGGCAGTTTTACGAGCTACCCCCGGCAAAGTAATCAAATCTGACAAGGTTTGTGGCACCTCTCCACCATAATGCATCATAACTCTTTGCGCCGCCGCCACTATATTTTTAGCTTTATTGCGGAAAAAACCTGTGGAGCGTATGACCTCCTCCACCTGTGCTACAGGCGCCTTAGCCAATGCGGCGGCATCGGGCCACAAAGCAAACAATTGCGGCGTAACCATATTTACTCGAGCATCGGTACATTGCGCAGAAAGCACCACCGCCACCAAAAGTTGCCACGGTGTGTCTGCTATAAGGTGCGTTTGCGGCTCCGGATATTTTGTTGCGAGTGCTTCCTGCACCCGTTGCGCCCTTTTTTTCTTATTTTTTATCATAACATGAGACCTCTGCACAATTATTTTCAAATATAATTTTACTCGTAAAATTTTGAAAACCGTTGAAAGTGTAAAATCAAACGTGCAGAGGTAAAGACACGAAAATCAATCACTTAACAGTGAAGCAAAGCTCCACCTATTCTTGATTTTCGATCGCGTTGACTATGGTCAACGGCTCCATGAGACCTCACACAATGAATTGTGCAGAGGCCTCAACATACTCTACAGTTGAAAAAAATTGATTTTTAAAAGATACTCTATACTGCCTT
>CAYJHX010000026.1:7684-13449 GCA_964369395.1 uncultured Desulfovibrionaceae bacterium | reverse complement strand
GCACGCAAACAAGCATGCCAGCGTTGTAAGGCTTGTTGCTCTTGCTGTTGTGCTGCAGAAACATCTTGGCGCTTTTGCATGACAAGGGTAATAAATTCTTGATGTTCTGCCTCTAGCTGTTCTAGGTCAAGACGCATGCGTTCTTCGGTGGCGCATTTTTCGCGCTCTCGTTCCAGCAAAATTTCTACGGCATCTAGGGTAATGGGGTCGGCATCGCTTACTTCAGCCAGCAAGCATTGCTCTTGTATTTGTGTTTCTAAACTCTGCTGTTCTTGGGTCATTTGTGCCATACGGGCAGACAGGGCTTGCATCTCTTGGGCAAATTTTTTGCGATCGGGCCCAGAACGCGGTAAGCCCCCCGCAAAAAAGGCCAGCCCCACTAATAAAATTCCCAATCCTGACCATAACGACAAAGGTAAAGCGGTACTCTCGGAAAAAGACAGAGCGTGTACCTCAAAAAAGGTAGGTAAAGCCAGCCCCATAAGACCAAAGATACTGACAATACCCCCCACAAGCATAAGGGCATTGCTTTTTACAGGGGCAGGCGGCGTACTGGTATTCAGTCGATGCTGCCATTCGGCAAGACGTTCTTTTTCCAAGGCCAACGTGGTATGCAGATGACGCAAGGAACGAATGGCCCTTGCGCGGGTATCTACTCTTTCGCGCGAAGTGCTTTCGCTATTATGCAAAGCATGCTTTAAGCGCTCAAGGTGCCCCTTGCTAAAATCTTCTTTTTCTTGAGCTTGACTAAGATTTTGCTCAGCCATAAGGGTATTTGCTCGCAACTCTTGCGCCGTATGGGCTAAATGCAAAGCCTCATCTTGGATTTGTTTTAGAGCTTCTAATTGTGGCAAAAGATCTTCTTTTTTTGTTCCGTGCTCTCCTTCCATATAGCGTAACGATAAGGGCGTAAGGGTACGCTTAAAGGTGTGCTGCGCATGGCGCCACTGCACTTCTTTTTCTGCACTGCCTTGCAGGGCATTTTCTAAAGCGCTTTTGTATTTGCGCAAGTCTTCGCACGCATCTTTATCCATGGGCTGGGCAGAGGTAATTTTTTGTATTTGCAACCAGGCTTGAGCCCCGATTTGTGTGGAGGCTAAGTGTTCTTTGTCCTTTTGGGCAAGTTCTACTTGGTGGCGCGCATGGGTCACAGCAGCACGGCTTTTTTCTAGTGCCGATACTGCCGCCGCTTGGCTTTGTTCGGCAATTTGAATATGTACCACTTGACGCTCTAAATCGCTACGCATGGCCAAAGAACGATCGGTACCGTGAATGCGCGCGCATGTCCATTGCGGGCCAAGATCGGTTAAATACTGCTGCAAAGCGCTTTGCGTACGCTGAATATGCATCATATGCGGCACAAGGCCTTCTTGGGCTTTACGGAAAGCATTTTTATGTTCATTGAGCGATTGCAACAAGACACGTTGCTCTAAAATTCGTTCATCAACAGTAAAAGCTGCCCATTTTTCCTCTAAGGTATCATAACGCTCTTGCTCGGTGCGCACGCGCCGTGCCATTTCTTGGCGCAAGAGATGCGCCCGCTCAAGGCGTCCTGCACCGTCTTCGGGAAAGCCTTCCGGCACAAGACCTAAGCGCGACAACTGCCCTTCAAGGGTACGCCATTCTTCCCATTGTTTCCATACGCTAAGCTGTTTTTCTGCTTCGCGCCTATGTTGCTCTAGCTGCTCTTTAGCGGCCCGCATACTTTGCAATTCACTTTCAATATCAAAAGACTGCTGACGTAAAACATCGTACTGTGCGTAGCGTTCTTTACCTTGAAGAATCTCTTTTTGTACACGCTCAAGCCGACGCAAAGTGTCATTCAACTGCGCGCCGCCTTGAACCTTAAAAAGCGTGTCCATGTGTTGCGCCAATTCTTGCAAAACATGACCGGGAGAGCGTAGCCCCATACCGAAGCTAGCCCCGTACAAAGCGTGCCGCACCTCTTCGTCTTTGAGACTTTCAAACACTTGTAATTCTGTCAGAGAAAAACCGAACACATTGCGATAAACATCGCGGGTCACACCGGCAAGAAGGTTTTCTAAAAGGCTGCTTTCTAGCACCTGCCCCATACTGTCGGTCAACAATACCGCATCGCGTCCCGTGGCATCAGTTCCCGCAGCGGGGCGACGCGTCATACGCACAAGGCGCACAAGGCCGTGCTCTTGCACATAGAGGCCAAGGCTACCGCCACTCAGCCCACTTTTATCCGGTAACAGCGCTGTATAATCTCGCTCTAGCCCTTGATAACTACCCCTTTGCGGATAGCCCGTGAGCATGGTACGCAAAAATTCCAAGCACGTAGATTTACCCGCCTCGTTTTTTCCTAAAAAAACAGTAAGGCCCGGTGACAGGTCTTCCACAGCCACATCAGAAAAAACGCCAAAATTGTCGATATGAAAAGATTGAATATACATTAGCGCTGCTCCATAGTATAGGCGCACAAACGCTGTGCTTCTTTGAGCAATTTTTGACTTTGCTCTGCAGTAGGCTCTTGTAAAAGGTGTTTGACCTTATCATGCGCAAACAGTTCTTGCAGAGCATAACATACAAAAGCCTGTGCTTTGTCGTCTTCCTGCTCAATGCTTTGTCCTAGACGTAAAACTTCACCCAACAAGTCGTCGCGCTGGCTCATATCTTCTAAAGGAATGAGGGGTACTGTTTCCACCACAATGTCATTGAGCCACAATACGCATGCGAGATTTTGTGTGGCCCATGCACTTCGCGTGGCCCATATATCCCATGTGTCCTGTGTGCCCCACATATTTTTAGCGCTTTCGTCGTGATTTTCTTGCAAAACAGGGGAATCCTGTGTCCCCTGCTGCTGTTGCACCCGTTCAACTAAGGCCTTACAAAAATCTGTGGCACGCAAAAAAGTATCAAGAGGCGTCTGCCCTGTCAGGCGCAAGCGCACCAACACAGCGCGGGCATGAGACGGCGCATAAGAAGCCACATCGTCCAAAGCCTCTTGAATGCGCTCTTCTACCTCGTGTATCTGCTCTATGGAATCTAGGGCAATGTCGCAATGCTCCCAAAGCACCGGCCCCAACGGATGAAAGCTAGATTGCACAGTATAGGGCCCGCCTTCATCTTCTGCTGTCACGTGCACAAGCATGCAACCTTTAGAGCCATGCTCATCCCTATGTAAACCTTGCGCTATGCCGCTGTACGCCACAAAAGGTTTTTCTAAAACAACACGCTCTGTAAGGGATTGCCCCAAGGCAAAGGCATCTAAACCACTATCTTGCATATCTTGTACTGTGCTAGAAAAAATAGTTGTAGGGTGGGTTTCGTTTTTTGCATCTACATCAGATGCCCCACCTAAGGAATCTAAAGGCAGCACCGCCAATTGAAAGGAATTTGCATACTCCCCACCAAGACGCTCAAAGGGCGCGAGCAGGTTTTGCCCTTGCATGCTATGGTCATAGCTTATGCCATGCACAACAGCCAAAGGTTGCTGTGTTTCCCTATGTTTTATGACAACGTGGCTTTTTTCTGTGGTAAAGACAGTGGTATTTTGTGGCCACTCCAAGGTGCGTAAGCGCGAAGAAAAAGGATCGTGTTGCCCATGGGCCCAAAGCACCGCTATGCCAGTTTTTTCTAGACGCAGGCAAGCATCGTGTAACGCCATCTGTGCATGAATCCCCCCCTCTTCTGCATGATACATATCGCCAGAAAGTACCACAAAGTCGGGTTTTTCGCGCTGACACAAAGCCACAAGCCCGTCTAAAGCGGCACAGGTGGCTGTACGCAGAATCTGTTCTAAAGGGCCGTGGTTACAACCTAAAGGATTTTGCATACGAACGCCCCTAAAAGAAGCGTTCAAATGCAAAGCAGAAGCATGTACATAACGTAAAGAAAACATAGTATTTTCTCCGAAAAAAGCTGTCTGGAACGGTGGCAGGGAAAAGTAAAAACTGTAAGCACAAAAGATAGTTAGAATTTTAGGGAATTTCTCAAAAAAAGCAAGTGTTTTGCGTAAATGCCACACATAACCTTTCGCATTCTTTTTTATTGAATAAGGCTAAGCACTTTATTTACTATAAAAAAATCTTCGCCAAGGTCATTCTTACCGAAAAACCTTAGCGAAGATTTAAACACAGCAAAAGCCGAAATTGACGTTTGCTCTAGTAGCCTATGGCAAAAGTCCATTTAGAGCAGGCTTTTTATTTTTTATCTTTAATGGCCATACATTGTTCATACAAAATTTTCAGATGCTCATCATTGGGAACGGCTATAACACCTCTGGCAAGATACGGAAAAGCACGGCGCGGCGCTCCGGCATCCATAAAAGCTTTCCCCACAAGTATAAAAAGGCTGTGCTCATCTTTATAGTATTTAAAGGCCTCATCAAAATCTTGCACGGCATCTGACATTCTGCCCTCTCTAATGCTGCACATACCATCATTAAAATACCTATCAATCTTTAACTTACGTGCCATAATCGTGGCGTGATCTTCTTTATCTTTATTCGCCATAAGCACTTTAAAGACCTGAGTAAGCCCTGCAAGTACGATTTTTTCATGCCCTGTAGAAAAAGTCAGCGGTTTGCCCAAAATTTCTTTAACGACAGCATCATTACCAAGCAAATTCATAAGCTCGCGCAAGGCCCCTGCCACTTCAGAAGTGGCCGAATTGTCCCCAAGGTCTCGCAAGACCATGACAGCAAGACCCACACATTCTATGGTTTTATTTTGTCCAAAGTAGCGTGTTGCTCGAAGAAGTTGATCGCGCATTTCATATGGTTTCATACACAAAATCCCAGTTATTCTTTATATTCTCAAGGGCAAAACCCTAAAAAAGCATACAAATAGTATTTACATGCCCATGTATCAGCCATGCTGACATGGCTTTTTCAAGGGCATGGTAAGATAGAGCAGAGAAAAAGGCAATGTTTTATGACAGGTGCGTGTGGCGTGACTTGACATACAGTGCCTGCTCAGCCATACTGTTCTGCGATATTATCACTATAAAAGGGAGATTTTTTCATGTTTCGTATTCTTATGACAACACTTTTGACCTTGGGGCTGGCTTGTGGCATTGCCACAGCTGCAGAAAAAACCTTTACCGTGGCTTCTGATGGCACTTGGCCTCCCATGGAATATCTTGACGATAAAAAACAAGTTATCGGTTATTCTACTGACTATATCAATGCCATCGGCAAAGAAATGGGCATTAAGTTTGATATCCGTAACGTGGCTTGGGACGGCATCTTTGCCGGTGTAGCCGCTGGTAACTACGATATCGTTGCCTCTTCTGTGACTATTACCCCCGAACGTCAAAAACAATTCTTGTTCTCTGATCCTTACTGTGAAATTCGCCAAGCTCTTATGGTACCCATTGACTCCAAAATCAAAACCATGGCTGATTTGAAAGGCAAAAAAGTGGGCGGCCAAATTGGCACCACGGGTATTTTTGTTACCGAAAAAGCTAATGTTGGCGCCATCATTAAAGAATACGAAGATTTAGGCCTTGCCGCCCAAGATATGGCCAATGGCCGTATTGACGCTGTTATGGCTGACGCTCCTGTAGCAAAGTACTTTGCTAACAAGCGTAAAGACTTTAACAATAAATTTAAAATTGTTTACCAAACTCCCGAAGCTGAATACTACGGCTTTACCTTGAAAAAAGGCCAAGAAGAGCTTGCTAAATTGCTCAACGAAGGCATCAAGCGCATAAAAGCTAACGGTACTGAAAAAGAATTACAAATCAAATGGATGGGCGCTGAATAAGCCACTACCATAAGCTATAAAACCCAAGGAATC
>CAYJHX010000026.1:5567-7584 GCA_964369395.1 uncultured Desulfovibrionaceae bacterium | reverse complement strand
TTTTAAGGAATACCATGTCAAAACCCACCAATACCGCCCAAACCACCGAAGAACACGGTAATATTCGCATTGTTGTTAGCGATGGGGTAAATATCCCCGACCCTAAAGAGTGGCGCCTCATTAATGCTTGGTCCATCTCTCTTTTTGGTGCTGTAGCTGCACTCATTACCTTGTGTATTGTCTGGCCAGACCCCTATTTGGACATCGTGGCCTTTTTGCCCGACGGCCTTATTGTGACCTTTCAGGTAACGGCCCTTTCCATTATCTGTGCCATACCCTTGGGGCTTATTACTGGGCTTGGACGTATTTCTCAAAATCGTTTTTTCAACTTACTGGCTTCCACCTATGTGGAAATCATTCGTGGTATTCCGCTTCTTGTACAAATTTTTTATATCTATTACGCGCTGGCTAAATTTCTCAATGTCAGCGGGCTTATGTCTGCTGTTATTGCCATTTCTTTTTGCTACGGCGCCTATATGGGTGAAGTGTTCCGCGCTGGTATTTTGGCCATCCCCAAAGGGCAAATGGAAGCGGCGCGTTCTCTTGGCTTTAACAAATTTCAAACCATGTTTTTGGTTATCTTACCGCAAGCTTGGCGCACCATTTTGCCCCCTGTAGGTAACGAATGTATTGCCATGCTCAAAGATACGGCGCTGGTTTCGGTTATGGCCATGCCAGACCTTATGCAACGCGGACGCTCCTTTGCAGCCAAGACATATTTGTATTTTGAAACGTACACCATCATTGCTCTTATTTATCTTATTATTACACTTCTTTTGTCCAAGTGCGTAAGCATTATGGAAGGCAGGCTGAATTATTATGACAAACGAAAATAGCGCCCCCATCATTAGCATTAAAAATGTATGGAAATATTTTGGGGAATTGCCAGCCCTACAAGACGTAAGCCTTGATGTGCACAGCGGAGAACGTGTCGTTATCATAGGCCCTTCGGGTTCGGGAAAGTCTACTCTCTTGCGTTCCATCAATCGTCTAGAAGAAGTGGATCAAGGCGCCATTGTGGTAGACGGGCGCGAAATTACCAGTAACGAGCACGATATCAATAGCATTCGTCAAGATTTGGGCATGGTTTTTCAGCAATTTAATTTGTTTCCCCATAAAACCGTGCTACAAAACCTGACCATGGCTCCCATTCGCTTAAAAAAAATTCCCAAGGCCGACGCCAACGAGCAAGCCCTGACGTTGCTCAAAAAAGTAGGCATCAGCGACAAAGCTAATGTGTATCCGGCCATGCTTTCCGGCGGACAACAACAGCGCGTAGCCATTGCGCGAGCACTGGCCATGCAGCCCAATATTATGCTCTTTGACGAACCCACCTCGGCTCTTGACCCAGAAATGGTGGGCGAAGTATTGGATGTTATGGTAAGCCTTGCCGAAGAAGGCATGACCATGGTGTGCGTGACCCACGAAATGGGCTTTGCGCGAACAGTGGCCGACCGCATTATCTTTATGGATCATGGGCAAATTGTGGAAACAGGCACGCCTGACCAAATTTTTGCTTCTCCCCGTGCGCCGCGCCTCAAACAGTTCTTAAACCAAATTTTGTAATGGCCCGCATGGCTGTGGCCGTCAGTGGCGGCGCGGACTCCTTGTATGCCTTGCTTTCTTTACAAGAGGCAGGGCATGATGTGCTGGCATTGCACGGCCTTTTTTTGCCCGTGGCGGCAGAAAATAGTGAGATAGCAGAATCTGAAGCCGTACAAGGCCTCAAAAGACTTTGTCAGGCGCGCAATATACCTCTGCATATTTTAGATTTTCGTCAAGCCTTTGATGCAAAGGTTATTACCCCTTTCATACAAGCCTATGCCGCAGGAGACACCCCCAATCCGTGCGCTTTGTGCAATGCGCACATCAAGTTTGGCCTGCTCATGAACGTGGCCCTAAGCCCTCAAAATCAAGGAGGCCTTGGGGCAGAACTTTTTGCCACAGGCCATTATGCCGATCTTGCACAGCAAACAACGCAAAAAAATGTAAGTCCACAACACAGCCCCTTACGAAA
>CAYJHX010000026.1:0-5467 GCA_964369395.1 uncultured Desulfovibrionaceae bacterium | reverse complement strand
AAAAAAGGGCCCATATATGTTTTAGAAAATGGGGAGGAGTTGCCCCTGCCCGCAAAATTTGGGGATAAATCAGCCTCCGAAGCACAAACACAACACAAAAAAAAGCGCACCAAACATACGCAAAATATCTGTCAGCACGCAGGCCTTTGGCAATATACCGAAGGACAACGCCGCGGCCTTGGCATAGCATGGAAAGAGCCCCTGTATGTACAAGCTAAGGATCAAGACCGTAACGCGCTCATTCTTAGTAATAAAACCCATTGTATCCTTAAATCTTGCCGCGTAGAACAGC
Source organism: uncultured Desulfovibrionaceae bacterium (assembly GCA_964369395.1). Classification (GTDB taxonomy): domain Bacteria; phylum Desulfobacterota; class Desulfovibrionia; order Desulfovibrionales; family Desulfovibrionaceae; genus CAYJAD01. The sequence goes on along the minus strand of CAYJHX010000026.1, from coordinate 5,175 downwards.
TTAACTTTTTTGTGGATCCACAATTTTGGCCACAAGAAGTTTTTGCTAAAGTACGCCACAGGCAACACGAGGCCCCAGCCCGAGTAACCTTGCTCAACAGCACCAATGCCTCAGAAAACCTTGGCACCCCCCATGAGGACACGCACCTAAAAAACAAGGCCCTCCATATTGTTTTTTTAAAGGAACAAAGCCCCACGGCCCCCGGACAAATTGCTGTCGTATACGATGCCCAAGGACAAGTGCTTTGCGGAGGCATTATCACCGAAGTAAGCAAAGACAGTGCACTTTAATAATATCATGGAAAACATTATTATTTTGAAGCAAGAAAAACTTTTTTAGCACAAAAAAACTTCTTTTTGTAAGACTCTCTTCGCCCATTGACAATATCACACAGCGATATATTATCTTTCATTAACGCGAAAGCGCCAACACGCCATAAAGCTCTGCACAAAATATTCCGTAGCAGGCTCAATCAAGTTTTTATGCCTTAAGAGATATGTATGCCTATATTTATTTTTATTATGCTCGCCTTACTTTCCATCGGTATTCTTTACAGTGGCCTACGCCTTTTACCCCGCACATCTCTATCGCGCTTGCAAAAGTTTTTTGTCTGGTGCGTACTGTGCACTCCCCTTTCCAACGCGCCCTTACGCATGTACGTGCGTAGCCACTCTTTAGAAACTCCCATCCCCGGATGGATGGATACAGCCCTATTTTTTAGTTATTTGTCCATGGGGGTTTTGTCCGTATTGGTGACAGTACTTGCCAGCTATGACATATACCTTTTAGGAAAATGGATAGTCAAAAAATTCCGCAAGCCCCCCCAAGAAAACACACATTCCATACAGGATACAACACCTCCTACAACGACACCCAATAAAAGTCGACGCGCTTTTATGCAAAATGCCCTCAGCGGTGGCCTCGCCAGCGTAGCTGGCGGTCTCGTGCTTTTTGGCAGCAACGAGGCCCTCGCCTTGCCACAAACCAAGCATGTTCGTGTGCCTGTGCGTAATTTACCATCTGCGTTTCAAGGCTTTAAAATTGTACAGCTTACCGATTTGCACATTAACAAGCCCTATTCTAAGCACCGCCTCGAAAAAATCGTGGACATTGTGCACGCCCTTAAACCCGATAGTATTGTCATCACCGGCGATGTGTCCGACAGCCACGTTAAGCATGTCAAAACCGAAATAGCCCCCTTGGGCACCCTTTCTGCCAAAGACGGTGTTTACTTTGTTACCGGCAATCACGAATATTTTACCAATGTGCACCAATGGCTAGACCTCATGGCCGAATTTGGCATTACCAATTTAGATAATGAACACCGCGTCATAGAACGTGCAGGTCATAGGTTGCTTATGTGTGGCGTGCCCGACATCAGCAGAGGCCCTCTTTCTGATCCCATTAAAGCCCAGCAAGGCAGCCAAGAAGGCGACATCAAAATTCTATTGGCCCATCAGCCACAAAATATTTATGATGCCGTAAAAGTAAATTATGACTTACAAATTTCCGGACATACCCACGGCGGACAATTCTTCCCCTGGACGTACGTAACCGACTTGGTGCAACCCTATATTCACGGCCTTTACCAAGTGGAAAATACACAGCTCTATGTAAGTCGCGGCACCGGCTACTGGGGCCCGCCCATACGTATTGGAGCTCCCGCGGAGATAACATTATTAGAATTAGTAGCTGTTGAAAAAATGTAATCTACTTTGAAAGAAGTAGATAAGAGATTTTTTTTGGGAGGGGAGAGGAAAACTTTCCCTCTTCTTTCAAAACGCGCCTTATATGAGACCTCTGCGCAATTTTCACATACAATAAGAGTCCTGCACAGTTCTTAAAATTGCTGAGATACATGGATTGCTTCGCTTCACTCGCAATGACTTTCGTTGTAATATCAAGTCATTGCGAGGAGTATAGCGACGAAGCAATCCATGATTTTTTAATTATGCAGGGGTCTTAATATATGCGACATGCGGCAACGAAAGTTCATAAAAAAACTTACCATTGCCGCTATGTAAAAGTTTTTGAGGGAGGGGGTATGGGGGAGGGTACTTTTTTCAAAAAGTTCCCTCCCCCACAAAAAACTTACCCTCTAATCTTTTCCACAAGTCCTGTAGTAGAGTAGCCCTGTAATAAGGGGAGCGAATAGACTAACCCGCCACGGGCTTGCACTATATCGGCGCCCACAATCTTTTCTATGGGCCAATCGCCGCCTTTTACAAGAATATCGGGATTAAGCAGGGTAATAATTTCTAAGGGGGTGTCTTCGTCAAAGCAGGTGACGTAATCGACACTTTCTAGATGCGCCGCCATGAAGGCGCGTACGCTTAAGGAATTGATGGGTCTGTCCTTGCCCTTGCCCAAACGCCGTACCGAAGCATCAGTATTTAAAGCAAGCACAAGGATTTCCCCAAGTTTTTTGGCATCGGCCAGTAAAGACACATGGCCTGGATGCAAGATGTCGTAGCAACCATTGGTAAAGACCACGTGGGCTTTATCGGGCACGCCATGGGTTTTACGTTCGTGCGAAATTTCCTTGGCTAAAATTTTAGCCAAGGCTTCAGCGTCCCAAATTTTGGGGTGAGAGAGGCCTATGCCTTGCGCTTCAAGGTAGGGCATGTGCCAAACATTACCAGTTCAAGCCAATCGTAGGCAAAGTTCAAACAGTCTTCGTCGCTGGCCATGATGGCTTCACAACGAGGCGTATCAATTTCTACCTTAGAAAACACCTTCATATCGGCTAAGAAGACTCTAAAACGATCGAGTTGATACAAACACAAAATAACCATACTCGCCATTTTGGGGCTTACAGGCTCTCCTGATTCCTTCACCTTAGCCATGAGACGCATATAGCGGTCGTTGGACTCGTTATAAGGCTCAAGACCTTGATCTTTTAACCATTCATGTGCTGTCCATTGTTTGCCAGCATCAAAGCCTTTACAGTGGTCTTCTTGCACAATGAAAAAGCGTTCCACCACGTTACCGTCGCTGTCAAGCTTGGTGCCGCGACCCAACGGATAGGTGCGGCAAGCGCCGGGTCTATCTTCATAGATAGAACAGCCTGCAGGCATAACGAAGGGGCAAGGTTCCGTGGGGCCGTCTTGCATTTTGAGTAAAGGCAAAGGAAAGCCTGTATCGGGGAAAGAACGCATTTGCGCATGCCCTTTTAAAAAGGTTTCGCTTTCCACACCAAAGTGACGACACAAGCGCAAGACATCATAGGGCGTCAATGGCAAGGTTAACTCGGCGCAACAGCGATTAAAACAGGGTACTGTTTCATTGCAGGCAAAAGTAAAGCGTTCATTTTCTGCCAATTCTGGCAAAGAGTCCAAAAAATTTTGTGAAGCATCGTGTTCTGACATTAGATAACCTTATTCAAGGCGTATTCGATGATGCCCTGTGCGCCCGCATTGCGCAATTGCGGTATAAGGTCGCGCACAATATGCGTGCTGACCACAGTTTCTAAAGAAAGCCACTTGGTATCGCGCAAAGGCGAAACGGTGGGCGAATTAAGGGCAGGCAACAAATCAAGTATGGCTGTTAAATTGTCCGAAGGGGCGTTGAGTTTTAAACACACCAAGCTTTCTGCTCGCAGCGAACCTTGTAAAAGCAAGTCTATTTGTTCAATTTTACGACGCTTTTCCGGATTTTCCCATGCGGCCTTATTGGCTACAAACACTGTGTTACTGCTCATGACTTCGTCAATAATACGCAAACCGTGGGCCTTGATGGTGGTACCAGTTTCTGTCACTTCCACAATGCCGTCGGCAAGACCTTCCACCACTTTAGCTTCTGTGGCGCCCCAAGAATAAAACACCGAAACATCAATACCTTTTTTCTCAAAATACTCTTTAGTCAAACCTTCAAGTTCAGTGGCAATGCGTTTTCCGGCCAAGTCTTCAGGTTTAAAATACGGAGAATCGCCCGCCACCGCCAAAACCCAACGAGCCGGACGATTGGATGTTTTGGAATATACAAGGTCAGAAACTTTCACCACATGCTCAAAGGCGCCGGTTTCTTGTAGCCAGTCCAAACCCGCAAGACCCGCGTCTAAAATGCCGTCGACCACATAATTGCCAATTTCTTGTACGCGACACAAAGAAGCGCTGATTTCCGGATCGTTAATATCAGGAAAATAGTTGCGATGATGCTTACGAATTTTCCATCCGGCACGTTCAAAAAGATTGATGGTGGCATCTTCCAATGACCCCTTGGGTATACCAAGTTTTAAAATGGGCTGACTCATTTATATATCTCCTCAGGATTAAATACGTGTGGACTACACTGCTCCACCTTATTATCTTGTAACTCACGATAAAAACAGGAACGATACCCTTTATGACAGGCTGCGCCCCCCACTTGTTCGATGCGTAAGATAACAGCATCACTGTCACAGTCAAGTCGAATGCTGCGCACCTTTTGCACATGTCCCGATGTGCCGCCCTTATGCCAAAGCTTTTGACGCGAACGACTATAATAATGCGCCTCGCCCGTTTCTAAAGTTTTTTGCCAAGCCTCGGCATTCATCCAAGCCAACATTAAAACTTCGCCACTTTGCGCATCTTGCGCTATGGCCGCCACAAGCCCTTTGGTAAAATCTGGGGCAAAATCGGCATCAGCAGGTATAGTAAACATAGAAACCTCTAAGATTTTTTTGTAAGGAACTATTTTCTTGAGGGGGGAAGGGAAACTTTTGCCAAAAACCAAAAGCTTCCCCTTCCCCTCTCAAACTCCCCCCTTCCCCTCAAAACGCTTTTATTATTACAATTTTTGAAGTAAAAGTGAAAGTTTGTTTTTTAACGCCAACATAACCAGACAATACACATAAAATTTTATCTATTCAGCATTTTTTTAAAAATCCCCACTCAAATCCTCTTTTTCCCCAAAACAACTACTTTTATGTAACAAAATAAAGCGCGTTTTGGGGAGGATGGGGGGGCGTAGGGGGAAGGAAAACCCCTTTGGGCGCTAGCAAAAGAGCTCTTCTTCCCCCCATAAAAATTCCAAATTATTTTTTTACCATGGCCGCACGCACGGCTGCCACTTGGGCGCTAATATCTTGGGCGCCTACCAGTTCAGAAACCAACGCACAACAATACGCGCCGCGGCGGGTTACTTCTCCAATATTATGGGCTTTAATACCGCCAATGGCCACAAAGGGCAAGGGAC
>CAYJHX010000025.1:0-13527 GCA_964369395.1 uncultured Desulfovibrionaceae bacterium | reverse complement strand
AAAGGATAACGCGATCGTCTTTGCCATGAGGGCAAGTACGCATGGAAGCCATGCCGTCGCACTTTTTGCAGTAGAAAGTCCAGTCGATGTTCAAGTTCATGCATTGGAGGTTTTTGCTTGCATCGGCATTTTGGGGCAGCTTCAAGAAGATGTCTTGAGCTTCAAACATGCCATAGAAGTCACCAACACCAGCATGGTCACGACCAACAAGCAAGTTGTTGATGCCGTAGTTTTGACGGAAGGTAGCGTGCAATAAAGCTTCGCGTGGGCCAGCATAACGCATATCCAAAGGATAACCAGCTTGGATAACGTGCTCTTTCACAAAGTAGTGTTCTACTAAGGTGTCAATGCACTCTACGCGTACTTCTGCAGGAATATCACCGGGCTTCAAAGAACCCACCAAGGAGTGGATAACTACGCCATCACAAATTTCTACGCCGATTTTAGCAAGATATTCGTGGGAACGGTGCATGGGGTTACGCAATTGCAATGCAGCAACTTTACCCCAGTTACGCTCGTCCATTCTCGCACGCAACTCTTCAGGAGTTAAGTACACGCCAGGGAACTTTTGTGGGAAATCGCCTTGGGAAAGCACTTTCACTTTACCAGCAAGGTTGAAATCCTTTTGTTCCATAACCATTTTTACACCAGGATGGTCTTCTAAAGCCACATCCCAGAATTTTTGGGAATCAGGACCTTCGCCCTTAAAGATAAGCTCGCATTCCCATTTTTTATCGGCTTCAGTCATTTCGTACAACTCTTCTACTTGCATGGTGGCCATAACTTCACCGTTGCGCACAAGAGCTACTTCTTCACCCACTTTCATGGAAGAAGCATCTTCTTTAGACACGTCTAAGGTTACAGGCACAGGCCAGAAGCAACCACAAGCCATAGTCATATTTTCACAAACGCTCTTCCAATCAGCTTTGTTCATAAAGCCGTCTAGCGGAGAAAATCCACCAATACCCATCATGATGAGGTCGCCCTTGGCGCGAGATGAAATTTCAATCTGCTTTAAGCCAGCAGCTTTTTTCTTTTCTGCTTCAAGCTCTGCACCTTCAAGTAAGCAACAAACAAGACCTTTACCACCATGTGGGGAAACCAATCTGGACATCGTGAAAACCTCCAAAAATTTTTTCATTTTTAATGCATCGTTAGGAGCACTTTCTTATTCTTTTTAAAACACTCACAACCATGTGACTGCATCTTGTGAAATTTTTAACAAAATGTCAAGTTCATTTTTCTTCTTTGCTAAACTTTTCACAAGACAAACTAAGATAAAGCTCTAGCCTTAAAAACCAAAAGTAGCATAGCACACAAAAATTACTTACACAAGACGCTAAAAAAAAATTTTCCCGTTTCGTATATAGGTATAGTGTACGCATCGCTTCCGCCAATACAAGCCGCTGAAAAGCCACCAAAAAAAAATCTGACAACTTTAGCTTATATTTCGTATCATTTTTGACATATTTTTCGAATAAATCACAAAAAAAGCCTTTTCTTGTTTTAGTGCTTTTCTTGGCATTTTCTAAACTTTTCCTAAAATTACTATAAAAAAGCAGCAAAAAAGAGTGCTACTGTCATTTTTTTAAAAAAATAGCTTTTTTTCTTCTTGCAAAAAAAATAAAAAAAATTATACTCGCTCTATGGACAGTTAACTTAAACACAAAAGGAAGGTAAAACCATGTTACGTAAATCTTGTGTAATGGCACTAGCGTTACTCTTTTTAACCAACGGTTTTGGTTTCGATGCTCAAGCAGCCCAGGTCTCAGGTAGAGACATTACGGGTGGCCCTTACGAGCTTGTCGAAGACGGTGGCGCTGGTGCCACAACAAGTATGAAACAAACCGTTGATGCCGTTATTGCTAACCACAGATCTTTAAAGTCTATACAAGAAAACCGCGAAGTGGCGAAACACGAACTTGACGCCTCCAGAGCCGGATATGGCCCAAAAGTGGATTTAACAGGTAATATCGGTCTTTCAAATACCGATAGCTAAACTACCCGCAGTAATGTCAACAACAATGCTGGCTACTTTCACTCTACCGGCAGCATCCAGCTTTTAATGACACAGCCCATTTGGGACGGTTTTGCTACACGCAGCCGTGTGCGCGCCAGTGAATCTTTACTGCGCTCGGTTTCAAGCCGCGTTGTTGACAATGCCACAACATTGGCTCTTGACGGTATTATTGCCCACGTAGACCTTATTTGGCGTCGCAAAAACTTAAAGCTTGCCGATTTAAATGTGAGAACTCACCAGAGAATTTTGGCTTTAACACGCGATCGTGAAGCTACTGGCGCCGACGTACTTTCTAGTGTAACACAAACCCAAGGCCGTTTGATAAACGCCATGTCTACCTTGGAAGACAGCAAGTCCTCTCTTATTCAAGGTGAAGCTTCGTATCGCCGTCTTACTGAGTTGCCTGTGCCTACAGCCCTTGGCTCTGTAAAGCAACCCTTAAAGATGTTCACCACTCCTGAAGAAGTTTTGGCCCTTGCAAAAGTGAACAACCCCAAGGTTATTGCTTACCTTGAAGACGTAGTTACCGCACAAGCGAACAAAGAGTTGACCGACTCTGCTTTCCACCCTGTTGTCAATCTTGAAGTAGGCCCCAGCTACAGCAACAATGGCTACCAATATAATGGCGAAGGATACACTGCAAGCTTCGAAGCACTTGGCACCATTCGCTGGAATTTGTACAATAGTGGCGCCGATGTGGCCGCTTCTAAAGCGTCTGCCGCCCGTATTCGTGAATCTCGCCAAACAGCCTACAGCTTTATGGACGATTTAAAGTTAGATATCGAAAACTCTTGGACAGATTACAAGACAGCCATTGCCCAGCTCGCTTTCCATAACAAAGCAATCGCCTTTAACGTTCAAACCCGCGATGCTTATATGGAGCAATACCTCATCGGTCAACGTACCTTGCTTGACGTGCTTGATGCTGAAAACGAATTGTACAACTCTGAAGTACAAGCTGTTACCGCTCGTGCTAATATCATTATCAGCACCTACCGTTTGTACGCCTTGGCCGGCCTACTCTTGCCTGAGTTAAACATTGCTGCTGACACAGTGCTTGTAAAGCCAGGTGACGCCGTAGAGCCTCAATACTAATAAACCACATTACAACTCGTCCTATCTATAAAGTCTTCCTTGGAAAAAGAACTCCAAGGAAGACTTTTTTGCTATTGACAAAAAAACTGACAAACCTTATTCTGTAAGGGAGACCTCTGAAAACATCCCCAACATACAATCTTATTTAATGCTTGAAAATTGCTTGTATAAAAGCCAAGAATACAGAGGCAAAGACACTAAAATCAATTACTTAATAGTAAAGCACAGCGCTACCTATTCTTGGTTTTGCGTCGCATTAATTAACGATGCCACGCCATAAGGCCTTGCACGATGTAATCATACAAGGTTATATGGACGTTTCAAATTCACCTAAAACTAGAAATAACATGTTTTTTGCTACACGAACCGTATTCGTATAGCGCTGGTTTTCTCTGGCAATGTCCCCAAGAAACTAAAAAGCTCTGTGATACATACGTGCATAGCTTCAAGCTTTCCTTAACCCTATAGATTGGTGTTTCTTATTATGGTAAGCAATGATGCTTTTGAAACATGCGCGTGGTCATAGTCAGACGGAAGACTTTGACAGGCTTACCTCCTTGCTTTGAACATCCGTTGAAAGCACAATCCACACGCAGAAATTATACATAGGAACGAAAAATAGTATGGATGGCACACAAAAAAATCACGCTCCTCAAAATCAAAGCCCGTCGAATTCTTCGAAAGAGCATTCGTCTGATGCTTTGTCTACGTCCTCGGCTCCATCTGCGCCCGTACAAAAGAAAGTTGCGTCTTTGAGCTCCCAGAAGGTTGCCCCCACCTCCCCAATAAGTACGCAAGGGGATAAACAACGGGAGCAGGGTTCCGCCCCACAATCAACCGTAAGTCTACAACAAAATGTAGCTGAAAAGCACGGAGAGCAACCTCTTCAGGCGCAACAGGTGCGGCAGACACAAGAAAGCCAACAGGCACCTTCGGCAACACCGGTAGCAGCAGGCCAAGTTAGTCCCCCTGCAGCTCAAGCAGGGCAAACCACCTCCCCCTCTGCATCACAAAGCCCTGGCGCCCAACCTGAATCTGGCGAGGCTCCCGTTGCCGCAAAGACTCCAGTGGGAGAGCAAGAACAGCAGGCTCCCAATTATGAGCCCGAGGCCATGCCTGTGGCTCCAGCTGAAGTGGATTATGTCCCTCCTCTCTTACGAAGCTTAAGTTCTCTTTTGCGTTTACGCGGACGTAGTGTTTCGCCCCAATTTCTCTATGCGGGCCTTGCTGGTATTGGGGAAGTAACCCCCGGCGAGTGCATACGTGCCGCAGCCCGTTCCGGCTTGCAAGCACGTATCATACAACGCCCCACTCTCGATGATATTTCTCCTTTAACTTTACCTTGTGTACTCATTTTAGAAAATGGCCGTTCTTGCGTACTCACCGCACTGACACAACACCTTGCCACCGTCATTTTGCCTGAACTTGGCGATGAACCTCAGCAAGTAAACAGAGAACGTATTTCTCAAGAATACACAGGATACGCTGTTTTTGGCTCAGTAGACAAGCCCGAAGATAAACGTATTACTGCTTTCCATCGCCCCCAAGGCAAAAGATGGTTTTGGGATGCCATCAAACACTATGGCCCCATTTACCGTCACGCGGCCTTTGCAAGTGTTATCATTAACCTTATTGCTCTGGGAAGCCCTCTCTTCGTTATGAATGTTTACGATAGAGTTGTCCCCAATAATGCCATTGACACCCTTTGGGTTCTGGCCATAGGCATTAGCCTTGCTTACCTCTTCGACTTTTTACTGCGCACCTTGCGTAACCACTTTGTAGATACTGCAGGCCGAAATGCCGACGTGGTCATATCTAGCTTACTTGTAGATAAAGTGCTTTCCATGCAACTTGATCACAAGCCGGAATCTACCGGTGCTTTGGTTAATAACGTACGCGAATTTGAGTCCTTACGAGAATTTTTTAGTTCATCGACCCTACTATCTTGTATTGACTTGCCCTTCTTATTCCTATTTATCATTTTCCTTTCCTTCATTGGCGGGCCTTTGGTGCTCTTGCCGCTTATTGCCATGCCCATCATGTTTGGCGCAGGCTTTTTGCTACAATCTTTGGCAAAGCAAGCCTCTGAAAAGAGTTATTCGCAAAACATGCATAAAAACTCTTTGCTTACAGAAATGGTCAATGGCCTTGAAACCTTAAAGTGCTGCCAAGGGGAAACTCGTATGCAGCGCATGTGGGAAACCGTCGTTGAAGAATCAGCTAAGGCCAATATTGAAACTAAAAAATACGGTTCCTTGGCTGTAGGGTTTTCCGTTTTCATCACCCAATTTGTTACCGTAGCCATGGTAGTATGGGGTGTACACCTTATTGCCGAGGGCGAGTTAACCATGGGAGGCCTTATCGGCAGTAATATCCTTGCCGGACGCGCCATGGCTCCACTTATGCAAATGGCTGGCCTTATTACCCGTTATCAAAATTCACGTATATCTCTTGACGCGCTGAATACGCTTATGTCTCTTCCCTCAGAAGATAGAGACAGCAACTCTACAGTAGACTTTGGACCGCTTGATCCGGCCTTTACTTTAGAAAATGTAAGCTTTGCCTATCCCAATGCGGCACGAACTGCAGTAGAAAACCTTTCCATACATATTGCCCCCGGTGAAAAGGTAGGGGTTATCGGACGTATGGGATCGGGAAAATCTACCCTCATTCGCCTCCTCATAGGCTTATATCAACCTAAAGACGGCGCCGTAAAATTTGGCGGTATTGATATTCGCCAAATGGCCGGCACAGATTTACGTACTCGCGTAGGTTTTGCCCCTCAAGATACAGTACTTTTCTACGGTACCGTCCGCGACAATATCGTTCTTGGAGACCCCTTTGTCAGTGACCAAAGAATGCTACGTGCCGCTTCCATTTCCAGTGTAACCGACTTTATACGTACCAAGCCAGAAGGTTTTGGAACTCAAGTGGGTGAGCAAGGAAAAGCGCTTTCTGGCGGACAACGTCAAGCCATTGGTTTGGCTCGTGCCCTTGTGCGTGACCCAGAAGTGCTTATATTAGATGAACCCACAAGTAATATGGACACATCTTCCGAACATGTGGTGCAAACACGCCTTATGAAACATATGAAAAACAAGACTGTTATCCTGGTAACACACCGCATGAGCATGCTTAAACTAGTGGACAGGCTTGTCGTTATGGACGGTGGACGCATTGTAGCAGATGGCCCCAAAGATTTAGTTATTGACAAATTACGTAACTCCTCCGCCAGTAAAGAGTTGGCAGCCAAAGAAGTGAGCATTTCTTAAAGAAAACAGCTCTATACTTGAGGTAATTTATGCAAAATGATACAAATACAGATCCTAAGCAACAAAGCTTAAAGCAAACGGCCCTCGAAGATATGCAGGCCGCTGTCGAAGTGGCAGAAAGTGAGCAAAAGGCAAAAAATAAAGTATTGCCCGATGAGCTTGTCTATGCCGACGTGGTAGAGGCAGCCTTGCAGCGTAATCCTAGCGCACACGCGCGCATGCTGTCTTTGGCAACGGGACTTTTTATTGCCATTTTTATTGGTTGGGCCGCTTGGGCTGAAGTAGATGAAGTAACTCGCGCCGAGGGCAAAGTTATCGCTTCCCAAGGCACGCAAATGATTCAAAACCTAGAAGGTGGTATCTTACAAGCCGTCTTGGTACGTGAAGGCCAAATCATCACGCAAGGCACGCCCTTGGCTCGCCTTGATAACGAAGTGGCGGCTTCTACTTTTCGTGAAGCTTTAACAAAATCTTTAGAAAGTCGTGCAGCTATTGCTCGCCTTGAAGCTGAGCTTGATAACAAAGAACCAGAGTTTCCCAAAGATATTCAAGACACGGCGCCACAAGTCATACGCGACCAAGTTACCGTCATGGAAGCACGCAAATTACAGCGTGAAAGCGAATTGCGCCTTTTAGAATCTCAATACGACCAACGTATTCGCGAAGTAGAAGAGCAAGAAACCCGTAAAGCTTCTGTAGCCCGTAACTTGGCACTGGCCATTGAACAGCGCAATACAGTAGAACCCTTGCTTGCCAAAAAGAACTATTCGCGCATAGAGTTCTTAGACTTAGAACAAAAAGTTTCTAACCTTGAGGGCGAACTTAACGGACTTGCTGCATCTATTCCTAAAACACAAGCAGCTGCCATGGAAGCCAAGCAACGTATAGCCTTCCGTAAGGCCGAACTAGATGCTGCCATTACAGAAGAAATCAATAAACACCGCGTAGAACTTAACTCGCTGAAAGAAACCCTTTCGGCTGGTAGCGACAGGGTCACCCGTACCGTCATGCGCGCTCCAGTCAACGGCACCGTAAAACAAATTCATATAAATACCATTGGTGGCGTTGTAAAACCTGGTGAGCCTATTATGGAAATTGTGCCCCTAGACGATACGCTCTTAGTAGAAGTACGTGTGCGACCTTCTGACGTGGCTTTCTTGCACCCCAACCAAAAGGCCATGGTCAAATTTTCTGCCTATGACTTTGGTATTTATGGGGGCCTTGAAGGCGTACTTGAACAAATAAGTGCTGATACCATCGAAGATAAAAAAGGTGAAGTCTTTTACCTTGCCAAATTGCGTACGCAAAAAAATGGTATTATTTATCACGATGAAACCTTACCCATTATCCCCGGCATGACAGCGACAGCAGATATTTTGACGGGCCGTAAAACCATTTTAGATTACATTTTGAAACCTATTTTAAAAGCACATCAAAACGCGTTGCGTGAAAGGTAGGATACCGTCTTGTCTCAATTTTCTCCGAAAAAAACTCGTTATCGTAGTATACTTTTAGTTTTGCTCATCATGGCTACCATGACGGCTTCATCTGTGCTCTTTGCCACATATTCTTTGCGCACAGCTTCAGAAAATATGATGCATGGACTCAATATAACTCTGAATGCAGACGCCGTCACTAAAGGAACCACCGTAAAACTTTGGTTAGACAGTCTGCAAACGAGCACAAAACGCTACGTAGCTAAAGATATGTTGCGTCTGTATTGTGCCGAATATATGGTACACAATGTACAGATGGAAAGCGGTCAATTACCGTCTTGGGCCATACAAGCAGGCACTGGAAAACTTGATTTACAAGGTACCAAAGACGCTTTGCAGCAAGAGCTTCTTAGCTTTTTGAAGCAAGAAGAAGACGTGGTGGATGCAGGAATCTGGGATACAGATTTAAAGCCTCTCTTCCTTTCTTCTGAGCACATTGTGACTCTAACTCCTCTTCAAGACGGTTTTATGCGCAAAGCTTTGGCTGATGGAAAGCCTTACTTTTCTTCCATCTTTGACAGCCCCAACGGCCTTATGGCCAACCTTGTCTACCCTATTCTTCCGCCAGAATATACAGACTTAGACCTTAGCAAGCCTGTAGGCATTGTTATGTTATACGTCCCCTTAGAAACAGTGCTCGCCAAACTCTTACAAAATGAAGTGGGTACTGTGGCGCCTTATCGTCTTATGCAATGGACAGAAGATTCTGAAGAGCTTTTGCAATACGCTGACTTATCCGGCGGTACTTTAAGCTTTATCGCCGGTTGGCTGGCCCCCAAGGGACAACCCTTGCCCTTGGCTGAAAGAATGCTTCCCAATGGAGAAGAAGTCTATTCTGTCGGCGTGCCACTCAAAGGCTATGATTTTATGGTTACCCATGAGCAACCTTCCTATGTTGCAGAAGAATTTTACAATAACTTTAAAGTCATCATGGTATCCATGGTGGCAGCCAGCATGACCCTGACCTTCCTTGTGGTGGGCCTTGGCTGGTGGTTCCTTGTGTACCGTAGTGAACGTAATATCAACCAAAATATGCTCAGATTATATGAAGATGTGAGCACCAAACAGCAAATTCTCAACGGTATCAATGCCACCCTCATTGACGGTGTGGTACTTACCGATAGCCTTGGTAACATCCAATATGCCAACAACTCTTTTGCTAATATGGTGCACCACGATATTGAGTCACTGTACGGCTATAAAATAGGGAATTTCATCAATGCCGATGCGGCAGAACGTATACAAAGACAATTTGATCGTGTGGTGCGTACCCAAACAACCCACACCTTTGAAGATAAAATTGTCATTCGCGATAAACTTCTCTACTTGCAAACTGTCTGTACCCCCTATTTTGGCGCTCAAAAAAAGGTGGACGGCGTTGTTTCTGTGTATCGCGATGTAACACAAATGCTTCTTGAAAGAGAAAAAGAGCAAGAACGCGTCGAGCAACTTATTCAGGTGCTTACCATGGCCATTGAGCTGGTAAACCCCTATCTTTGCGGACATTCCTTGGCCTTGGGTAAACTTGCAGAAAAGCTTGCCATCAACTTAAAGTGTAGCCCTGAAGAGCTTAAAACGTTGCACATTGCAGCATCTTTAAGCCAGATTGGTATGCTTAGTCTGCCTCAAGAGCTTCTTAACAAGAAAAGTGCGCTTACTGACGAAGAAAGAGCTCTTCTACACACGCACGTTGAAAAAACTTGCTCTATTTTGGCGGACTTTGATTTTGGCCTGCCTGTATTACCAACCATTCGTCAGATGTACGAAAATATAGACGGTTCCGGCTATCCAAACCATCTTCAAGGCGATGAAATTGCTTTCTTGCCGCGTATTTTGAGTGTGGCCAATGTATTCTGTGCTATTTTGCGCCCCCGTGCGTATCGCAAAGCCAAAACTCTCAAAGAAACCTTGTTTTTCTTGGATAAAGACAAACATTTATTTGATCCAAAGGTTATTGCAGCATTACATGCTTATTCTGCTACTGAAGAAGGAAAGGCATTTATTCTGGAACTTCAACGTAAAAGCGTCCACTCTTAAAGGGCTACTATGAGAATTCTATTTTTGCCCCACAGTTTTCCTGGGCCGTTTCGCGGAACGGCCAGCAAACTTGCTGCACAAGAGGACAATAAGGTTCTTTTTGTAACCAACCGTTCTCGCAATGATGTGCGTATTCCCAATGTGGGGCGAATTCTCATTAATCAGCCGCCCATTCCAAATATTTCTGACCGTGCCGAACTAGAAGCCGTACGAGGAATTCGACGAGCCACACATATGGCCAATGTTCTTATTCGCCTTAAAAGCAAGGGCTTTATGGCTGATATTGTCATTGCCAATGCAGGCTTAGGCTATTCTTTATATGTGCGCGATATCTTTCCTGAAGCTTTTTTGGTAGCCTATGCTGAGGGTTTTCATGAGCAAGGCAATACCTTTACTCTTTTTAGCAAGGGAAAGGTTCATCCTTCTTTTGACTTTGCCCCCGATCGTGTGCGTAATTTTTTTCAGTGGAATGCCTTACACGATTGCCATATGGTCTACACTTCTACTGAATGGCAAAAAAGCCTCTACCCCAAAGAACTTTCTAAAAAAATTCATGTTTTCCATGAAGGCATTGATACGGATTTTTTTGTGCCCCATGCCGGAGAGCGCTTTTGTATTGACGGATGCGATTTAAACCATGTAGAAGAATTAGTCACATTTTCTGGCCGAAGCATGGAAGTGCAGCATGGTTTGCCTGCCTTTTTGCATGCTTTGCCACAAATTTTACAAGAGCGCCCCCAATGCCATATTGTTGTTATGTCAAATTCAGCAACAAAAAATACAGCACAAACAGAAAAATGGCTTAAATCTTTACGCGAAATTTATGACTTTGACGAAAAGCGTCTACATTTCATCAACTTTTGCCCCTACAAAGATTATCGTAAGCTTTTGCAAGCGTCCCTTGTACATATTTTCCTCTCTGCGCCGCAAGCTCTCTCTTCTGGGCTATTTGAGGCTATGAGTTGCGAATGCCTCGTAGTAGCAGGAGATACCGGCCCCATTCGCGAAGTTATTGCGCATGGAGAAAATGGCTTTCTTTATAACCAAAACGATGGCAATGAATTGGCACATATAGTAAAAGAGCTTTTAGAGCGTAGACCTCTTATGGGCAACATAGGCAAGGCAGCTCGTAAAACCATTGTGCAAAAATACAATGTGCATAAACAAACTCCCAAAACTGTAAATGCCATCCTCGAAAATTTTGCCGTGTGGAAAGAAACACAACTTATACCATCATGATTTATAGATTTTTAGTTTTTTTTACTTTAGAAAATTTTTTTTCTTTACGGCAACGTGCCTTACGCCTCAGTATGGTCACGCTTTTGCTGTTTGGAATGAGTTGCTTATCTCAATGGGGAAATATATCTTCCCCTTGGATGCACAATGCCCACGCAGCCAGTGCAAAGTTGTTTGGTTCCATTGAATTTAAAGGATCCATGAAAGGCCTTAAACAGTGGCTTAGTGTGCAAAAGCGTCATTATAAAAACAATATTTTAAAACCTGGCTCAAAACTCAATAGCGGAATGACATGGGATGCTTTAAAGAAAAGATTGGAAGGTAAAGACCCGCTGACTCAAATAAAATTTGTAAATAATTTTTGGAACCAATGGCCCTATAAACAAGATACTCGAGCCTATAAATCGGCAGATTACTGGGCTACGCCAGCAGAATTTAAAAGAACTTCTGGTGATTGCGAAGATTACGCCATTGCCAAATATTTTACCTTGCGTAGCTTAGGCTTTCCCATGGAAAAAATGCGTATCGTCGTGGTACGAGACACCATTTTAAGACTTGCCCACGCTATACTTGCAGTATATATTGATGGAGACATCTATATATTGGACAACTTATCTAAGAACGTTCTTTCGCATACCAGAATACGTAACTACATTCCTCAGTATTCTGTGAACGAAAAAAATAGATGGATGCATGTAATGCCCAAAAAAAAGAAATGATGGAGATGAATCATGTACGATGAAAATCAAAATATGCTTGCCGGCAATCCACAAGGCACACCCAAACGTTCACGTTTGATTGTTTTTGGTGGCGTTGTCTTAGCTTTTTGTGGCATTACAGCTCTCTTATGTCACACATTTTACAGCGCACAAAAAGAAGATATTCTCAAAAGCCAAGAAGAACGGCTTTTGCTCAATATGTATAGTAGTGTTGAAAATGTCACTCTTTGGGAAAAAAGCCTTGCAAGCCAAGCAGCCCGTGTTAGTGAAGATGCACAGTTTCGCCTTTTCGCTCAAGACGTAGCCAGCCTTACAGAAGAAGAATCTAAGCGCCTCAACGCCGCAGAAGTAGATGAAGAAAGCGATGACAACTTAGCTGGCATTGTGGGCATTATCCCTCATATGCGTCGCGCCCTTGAAGATTTTACAGCGTATAATGGGCTGCACGATACGCGTGTGGTAAAAAATACCGGCAGTACCTTAATTTCTTCAGAGCCTCGCCCGGCTCCCATTACTGACATTCAAATTGCTACAGTAAAGCAAGCTCTCGAGCAGAATAAAACGGCCTATAGCCCCGTACATAATACCACTACAGGCATGATGCTCAGCTATGCAGCCCCCATTGCCCCCGAACAACAAGAAATGGGAACAAAATCTCTCATTGCTTTCCTTATCAATACTAATGTTACGAGTAACTTAGCAAGTTTCCTCAACAGAGGATCAGGACAAAGCCAAGATTTACGCGGAAATTTATTACAATTTGACGGAAAAAATTGGGAAGTTCTTCGTCCTGACACAACCGTTTCCCTTCCAGAAGAGTTTAGCATCGCCACAGACGCAAAAAAACTTTCCTTTGAACGCCGCCTTTCCGTTTCTGGCAATGGCTACGTCTATTCCGTAGGGCAACGCGTGGACGAACTCAACTGGATGGTAGTGCAAGAAATTGCCGCACCTCTTGTGGATGCCCAAATAAGCCGTGCCTTTAACTTAGTATACGGTGCCGGTAGCTTTTTGTGTTTAAGTGTGTTGCTTATGTTTGCCCTTGTTTGGTGGATTATGATTGGCAAAGAACAACGTACTGTTGCCGAACAATTTAGAAAGCTGTATCAAGTGATTCGCAAGCAAAAAGGCTTACTTGACAGCATTAACGTTTCCTTAGATGTGGGCCTGATTATGGCCGATATTACAGGAAAATTGCACCTTGCTAACCGCGCTTTTGCAGAAATATTGGGCACCAAAGAAGAAGAGTTGCAAGAGCAAAATTTGCACAATCTCTTCCCTGAAAAGGCTGCTTTCCAAGTGCAAGAAGCCATTTCTGCCGTGTCTCGTAGCGAAACCTCTAAAACCATTGAATTGGTACTTCCCATCAATGGCGAAGAGCGACTTTTCCGCGCTACACTTTTCCCCTTTGTAGATAGCGACGATGATATTGCTGCTGCAGTTATCACCATGCAAGATATTACAGAGTTCAGACGTAATAGCGAAAAACGCAATAAACAACAAATGAGCACCATCGAAGCTTTGGTGGGTACCATTGAAAGAGTTGACCCCTATTTAGCCGGTCACTCCGCTCTTATGCGCCGCCTTGTAGAGTTGCTTGCCGACGAAATGGCCTTAGAAGGCAGAGACAAAGATACACTTACCACCGCCGC
>CAYJHX010000024.1:3325-13800 GCA_964369395.1 uncultured Desulfovibrionaceae bacterium | reverse complement strand
TTTTTAATTGCGCAGAGGTTTCATTTTTTATATCAAAACACATTCAAACTTTTGCCATGCGGCAACAATATAGCGACAAAAAAACAAATTTTTGTCGCTATAAAAAGTTTTAGGAGGAGGGGTTTGGGGAGGCGAGCTTTTTTCAAAAAGGTCCCTCCCCAAAAAAGCTTAATTTTTTTAATACTATCTGCCTTTACCCCAAAATTATGCCCACAATACCAAACGGGTATCGAGTTTCGATTGTAAATCGTTGCAATAGGGCACAGCGCGTACGCCGTAGGTATGGTGTCCATTTTCTTTTACAATAAATTCTCCTTGATAGATTATACGGCCTGTTTCAAGGAAATCTTTAAATGCAAGAGCAAGAATTCTTGGTTTTTCTGCAAAGTCATGGGCATCACGACGACCAAGCACCAATTCAACACGCAAAGAGTCGTGATCCATTTCGCCAGGATTCACCGTTACCAAGATGCGTACCGTTTGTCCCACATACAGAATATCACTGCCCACGCCTTCAAAGACCACTTCTTCAATGGAAACTCCGGGGAAAGTATGCGCTACAGAGTGTTTCCACTCGGTAACATGCTTAATTAAAGCTAAATCTTCTTCAAAAAGTGATTTTTTATGTGTGGCCACCGGCACATAATATTTTTCCATATAATCGCTCACCATACGGTGCGAACTAAACTCTGCTGTAAGGGTGCGCATGGCATTACGTGAAACAGTAATCCAACCTTGAGGCAAACCATGACTATCTCGGTTAAAGTAAAGCGGTACAACAGATTCTTCCAATTGTGCATAGAGAGATTCAGCATCGGCGTAACCAGACTGCTCGTCAAGCCCTTCAAGACTTTTTACCACAGGCCCGATGGTCCAACCATTGCTTTCGTCATAACCTTCGCACCACCAACCATCGGAAATACTTAGGTTAATACCACCATTGACAGAAAGTTTCATGCCGCTGGTACCACTGGCTTCATTGGGGCGGCAAGGGGTGTTTAGCCATACATCGCAGCCTCGAGTGAGCATACGCGATACCGCAAGGCTATAGTCTTCTACAAAATAAACGTGCCCGACAAAGCGCTCATCAGTAGTATATTTTACAATTTCCTTCATAATATCTATACCATGTTGATCGGCAGGGTGTGCTTTACCGGCAAAGATAAAGATGACGGGACGCTTTGGATCTTTGAGTAAACGTTCCAATCTTTCCGGTTCAGCAAAAAGTAAATTGGCTCGTTTATAAGGGGCAAAGCGTCGTGCAAAACCGATAACAAGGGCATCGGGATTGGTTAAGCCTTTGCGCATAATTTTTTGCGTAGCGTGCGGTACGTCTAAAGTTTTAAAGAAGGATGCTAGTCCCTTATCTACAGTTTCTAATAATTCTTTTTTAGTTGTTTTACGAATATCCCAAATCTTTTGGGCAGGAATATCGTAAATTTTATCTAACACTTCTGCTGTTGGAGGAAGATCTGCCCAGCCCTGACCTAAGATTTCGTCAAGTAAAGCGCGCATGGGCTTTGACACATAGGATGAAACGTGAATACCATTAGTTACAGAACCAATAGGCACTTCTTCTCGAGAATACCCTTTCCAAGCACTTTGCCACATACTGCGCGAAACATCGCCATGAAGACGGCTTACACCGTTGGCTTTGGAAGAGAAGTTTAGAGCCAGTACGGTCATTTCAAACATATTGCGACTACTGCCTAAAATACGTCCCATATTCAAGAAACGTTGCATGTTAATGCCAACACTGTGGGCGTATTCTGTAAAGTAACGCTCCACAAGGTCAGCATTGAAGCGTTCATTGCCGGCATCTACGGGAGTGTGTGTGGTAAACACGCAAGACGCGCGCACAGCTTCGCAAGCCACTTCAAAAGTATTGCCTGCATGCATAATATCCTTAATACGCTCAAGAATTAAGAAGGCTGAGTGTCCTTCATTCATATGATAAATGGCAGGTTCAATACCTAGTTGATGCAATAGTTTAACTCCGCCCATGCCTAACAATATTTCTTGCCGTAAACGGCAATCGCGATCGCTAATATACAATTGCGCTGTAGTTTTGCGATCATCGGAAGTATTGCTAGGTAAGTCTGTATCCATCAAATACAGTTTGATGCGGCCCACTTGTACCAACCACACTTGAGCGTGCAACTTGCGGCCTGGTAAGTCGATGACGACTTCCATAAGTTCGCCATCTTCTTTATAAACACGTTCTACTGCCATGGAAGAAAAATCATTTTCATTATAAATGGCAAGCTGAGAACCTTCTGGCGTTAATTTTTGCTTAAAATAGCCATTTCGGTATAAAAGCCCCACGGCGACTAAAGGAATATTTAAGTCGCTGGCAGATTTAAGATGATCGCCAGAAAGTACACCAAGACCACCAGAGTAGATGGGTAAGCTTTCGCAAATACCGTATTCTGTAGAGAAATAAGCGACAGGTGTTTTTTCTGTAATAATATCATCAACAACTTTTGGAGGTTGCGCCATATAGGCATCAAATTTTTCTAACAAGGCGTCCATTTTTTGTAAAAAGCTTTCATCCTTGCTCAAAACTTCCAAGCGTTCTACGGGAACGTTAGATAACAAAGTAATGGGGTTACTTTCGCTTGCTTCCCACATTTCGGCATCAATGCTGCTAAAAATTTCCCAACTTTCCGCTTGCCAATACCACCAAAGATTTTCAGCCAATTCGCGCAGACGTTTTAGACGTGGAGGAAGTACAGAAATAGCCGTAAAGCTTCGTAAAATAGGAGTTACAGAAGAAGAGGCTTTAAGTACTTGTTTGATGTCTTCCACAAAACCTAAGGATTGCTTGGTGCGTTCGGTCACGTTGTTTAAAGCGTGAACATAGGCTTCTTGATAGTAAGGGAAGAAATTTTTCCATGTAAAGAAATCGGATAAATTACGGGCTTCTTTACGAGACTTTTGCAATGCATCAGTAGGCAGAGTCACATTCTTTAAGGTCACATCGCACAAATCTTGAAGCACTTGATCATAAGATCTGTGCTGACGTGGCACCACATACACGCCGCCAGAAATATTTTTTTCTGCTTGCACTTGCCTTGTCCATAAGCCAAAGCCAGAAAGATCTGTGGTAACTGTAGGTACAGACCATGCGGCACTTTCTTGCGGTGTATAGCCCCATGGTTCGTACCAAGAGGGGAACATGCCAAGATCGCACGCTGCTAAGGTTTGTTCGTAAGTCAAGTTTAAAAAGCCGTCTTTACCATTAAGCTGTGCCGGAACAAAAACCACTTGCACATTATTTTCTGGGCTATTATTGAGACCAATATTCATGCAGGTATTGAGAATAGGGTCATTGGGGCTGTCATAGACATGATGAGAAGTAATCCAATGCTCATTGCGTGGCGGTTTTTTATGAATATCACCGCTGATGGCATCGGGATTGACCCCAGTATGTCCGCCCATAACAGCAAACAAAGCCACCACTTGAGTGTCAGTACCGCGCAAAGCCTCATTGACACGTACTAAGGCTTCTAAGAACACATCAAGACCTTTATTACGGAACTCATAACGACCAGAAATCATAATAAAGCGTACGTTTTTAGATAGTTCGCGGCGCAATAACTTTTGGAAGCAGTGTATCATTTGACTTTTATAGCCTTGGATAGGGCTACGGTCAGAAGAATAATCTGGAATAACGCGCATATCTAGACCATTTAAAGTCAACACATCCGGAGGACGGGCCAAAAAGACCGACGCTTCAATGGCTGTAATACGGCTTACAGTAGTAAAGCAATCGGCTTCTCTTGCAGCCACTCTTTCCATAGAGCATTTTGCCGTAATATTATGATTTGCAGCTTCGCGCACGGGGTTGATTTGGTACATTTGCTTATAAATGTCACAACCTGTACCCGCAAGAGCACGGCCAAGCATGGTGGCATGGGTAGTAAAAAGCGTACCAACTTGTGGGGCATGACGCTTTACGGCAAGGAGGCCAGCACCGCACATCCACTCGTGAAAATGTGCTACAGCTTTATTTTCTGTGGGAGCTACGGTTGCCGTGTAAAGAGCTGAAATAATTTCACCGCACACTGTACTGAACATGACCGGCTCTGCATAGTCCCAACCGCCAGTCATAGAATCAACACCATAGCGATTCCATAACTCATATAAAAGTTGGTTCATATTAACGCGGTCTTTGAAATTCACCAAAATAGTCTTGGGGTTACCAGGAATTTTCCAACGTCCCAAACGGCATTGGAAGTTATTTTTTGCTAAAATGGGACGTATAGCATCCCAACACGGTTCTTCTGTTTCTTCAAATTCAGCGTTATTCCCCATGTCTGGGCCTAACATAAAGTAACGATCTTCAAAAAATTCTACTGCATGCAAGGCTTTACTACTGACAACGGTATAAATGCCTCCTACCTTGTTGCAAACTTCCCAGCTTACTTCAAAGGCAGTGACATTATCTAATGATCCTGACATAGAATTCCTCCAGGTTATATACGTATTTCTTTACAAAAAACAAAAATCATGTGCATACAATATGCACGTAAAAGAGTACTCAAAGAGCATCTTTAAGGTATGATAACAGTATGAAACAAAGAAATAATTTTTCGTTTTTACGAAGATTGCACAATAACGTTAAAATTTCCTTTATGCTTGTTTTGTATTTTTTGTAACATTGTATGCTCCAAAAAAATTTCATAACACAACTACTAAAGGATGTTTTTTAAACTTTTTTAACAGGCAATAACACCTATGCACAATATGATTTAAGGCTTGAAACTTTATAGAAATCTAGTTACATGGTGAACAAAATATCTGTAAAATCAAGGAAATTCCGACGGATGCCATATATCCGTCGGAAAAAAAGGCGAGTTTTCTGATAAAGCATTTTAGCGTATCTTTGATGTTTTTTTAAAAAACATCAGTAAGAATGCGCCATGTTTACACGTTGTTAGTGGCATATAATGTCTAAGTTGTCAATGTTTGCTCAAAATCTGCCAATACATTCATATAATTTATATAAGCATCGTACGGCGAACCATAAGGGTTAAAATATTTATGCACATCGCCATCAGCAAACCACTTTGTACACATATAATAGAAATGGTCAGAAGTTTGTAAGCGGCGCCATGTTTGAAGTAAGTCTTCATTGTTCATGGCACGCACCCGTTCTTCGAGGCGATAGGCGGCTTCAATGGCATCGCGCTGCATATCATTTCCAAGCCACGCGGTAAGATCTCTTTCCACATCAGCCCAAGAAATTTCGTGTTGCACGTCTAAACGCGCCATGGGCGAAATGCTTTCGGCTGCTTCTGTGGGGGTAATGAAGCGGAAATTGGGATTTTCAAGGATTTTTGAAGGCAGAACTTTCATAAATTCAAAAATACCCGTTTCTTCCCATTGGTGTTCACCAAAAGTTTCATAATCCATAAACAGGTTGATAATTTCCCCTTGTAATCCCGCAGTATGCACCCACTGTGTAAATTTTTCTGCCGTCAAAGGAAACTCTGGCCAACCGCGATTGGAAAAACGAAAAGCAATATCATCCGAAAGCTGATAATTTTTTAAAAGAAGTTTTAAATCTAAGCAATTGGCAGGTTGATACACCATATTAGGGCTACGCCAACCAAGCACGTGGTCGGCACCTTCGGCCAAAATAGCTTTATAGCCCATATCTTCTACCATCTTTGCCACATTATTGCTATAAATCAGCTCGGTATTACGAAATACTTGTGGTTTTATTCCAAAATACTTGTCTACCATTTCGGTATGAAGCTGTACTTGCTCTTTAAAGTCTTGCGGAGAATACAAAGCAGCAAGAGAGTGTGCATAGGTTTCTGAAAGAATTTCTACGTTTCCTGTTTTTACAAGTTCTTGGAAAGAATGCAATACTTCAGGTGCCCAGTTGGCAAATTGATCCATAACCACACCGGAAAGAGAAAAAGAAATTTTAAACTTTCCTTTATGTTTATGAATAAGGTCTAAAAGAACCTTATTCATGGGCAAATAGCACTTGCGCGCTACTTTTGCCAAAATTTCTTTATTGGCTTTATCATCTTCGTAAAAATGATTTTGCCCCAAATCAAAAACGGTGTAATGACGTAAACGGTAAGGCTGGTGAACTTGAAAATAAAAACATATTGCTGACATAATAATCTTCCATACTCTGTAAAAAAATTATCTAACCGTAGTAATCCGCTAAAAACAACTCTAGTATATGTTACTGTTGTAACTGGTTATAAACATCTATAAGTTTATTAGCCGCATTTTCCCATCGAATATGCTGCAGCTCTTCTCTGCATTGTTTTGTCATTTCACCGGCAAGGCGTGGATATTTAAGAACGGCACATATTTTATCTGCCATGGACTCCACATCCCAAAAATCCACCTTCAAAGCATTTTGTACCACTTCGGCCACACCAGACTGACGAGAAATTAACACAGGGGTATCGTAAGACATGGCCTCAAGAGGTGCAATGCCAAAAGGCTCCGAGACACTGGGCATCACATATAAATCGCTCATGGCGTACATGCGATCCACATCTTCGCCTTGCAAAAAGCCCGCAAAATGAAAACGATTTCCCATACGCATTTGCGCTACCATACGCACCATACGTGGAAGCATATCGCCGCTTCCTGCCATAATAAAGCGCACATTGGGCATTTTTTCTAGCACAAGCTTTGCCGCTTGAATAAAATACTCCGGCCCTTTTTGAAAGGTAATACGCCCCATAAACAGCACGTATTTTTCATTTTCGTTATGCAAGGGAATGTTTAAAGACGAACGAGATTCTTCTTGAGTAACGGCATTATGCACCACAGTAATCTTGGCAGGATCAATACCATAAAGATCTGTAATACGCGCTTTCGTGTAGTGACTTACTGTCACAATAAGATCGGCGGCTTCTAATCCAGCACGTTCAATGGTGGCTACTTCTGCATTAAGGTTTACGCCACTGCGATCGCTTTCTAAAGCATGTATATGCACAATAAGGGGCTTTCCACTTAAATGTTTAGCCACAATACCGGCAGGGCACGTCATCCATTCGTGGGCATGGATGACGTCAAAGTTTTCATCCTTTAAACTGAGCACACTTTGACTGTAGCGAAATACCTCGCCCATCAAGTCTTTCCCATAACCACCATGCAAAGTAAGCAAGGTTTCACCTGTATTAACAGTATGCTGTGTTTCTTCTACTACTTGCAAAAGACGTTGGCTTGTTTGCTCAGAAATCATGCCTGCCGCTTGCTGCATAAAAGTCATGGGGGTGGTGCAAGGGTCATACATATGTGTAGAAGTACTT
Source organism: uncultured Desulfovibrionaceae bacterium (assembly GCA_964369395.1). Classification (GTDB taxonomy): domain Bacteria; phylum Desulfobacterota; class Desulfovibrionia; order Desulfovibrionales; family Desulfovibrionaceae; genus CAYJAD01. Next base: position 6,508 of record CAYJHX010000024.1, on the reverse strand, counting down.
CCTATATAAGAGCCTTTTCCTTCACTATATGTAGCCTGCATTTCTGCATAACTTTCTGGTGTGGCATAGGCGTGCAGTAAGGAATGTATGGGATACATACGCAAGTTTTTTTTCCAAATTTCTTTTACCACAGAAGCTGGCTGACGGCCGCTAATAGCGAAGGTACGGTCTGCACTAACAACGGTTTCTGGCAATTGTTCCGATATTTGCCCTATAAAATGGGGTGAAGCAAGGTGTTTTTCTTCTTGTACAAACGTAGATACGGAGGTGTTACAAATGCGTTCTTCCCAATGTATGCGTGTTCCTGAAGCTTGACGCAATGATAAACCGGGAGAAAGTGTTATTTGTTCTTGTCCTTCCATGCGTGGGAGCATAAAAAGCACTTCGGTGCCTTTTTCTGCAAGGGCTTTTGTCATGCCATAACACGCTGTGCCCAGTCCTCCACTTTTATAGGGGGGAAACTCCCATCCAAACATCAAAACTCGCATACTATCCCTTTCATTTCTTGATTATCCGCAATACAGTACATGATAATTCTTAAAAATTAATATTTACGACACGTTGTACAGAGGTTTTCTCCCAATTACTTACGGCTTGTGGTGCTTTTTCACGTAAAAGAGCCAATAAGCGAATCAATTCGGCAACGCTCCAAGCTTGGGCAATGCAACCATCGGGAAGATGCGGGGGATCTGCCATAAAAATTTCAGACACGGTGCCCACGCCTGCTTCCACAAGATGTGTTGTGAACAAAGGCGTCAGCATTTCGAGCAATTCTTGTGCGGCATTTTCTGTATCCCAAGCCACACGCAAAAGAGCATCACAATAAATACCCAGTGGCCAAGGCCATACAGTACCTTGATGATAGGCACCGTCTCGTTCTTCTGGGCTTCCTTTATAAAGGGTATGATAACGAGAATCACTAGGAGCCAAGGTGCGCATGCCAAAAGGCGTAAGCAAGGCATTGCGGCACGTTTGCACCACATCTCCCCAATACTCTTCTTCAAGAATGGGGTAGGGCAAGCCCACAGCAAAAAGTTGATTCGGACGCAAGGAGGTATCTACATCATTCAACCGCCAGCAATCAGCAAGATAACTATATTGTGGTCTTTCTATCCAAAAGCGTTCTTTAAAAATAGTACGCATTTTGTTTACAGAGCGCTGATGGCACAATATATGCGGGTATTTTTCGCCATAACTTTTGGCTACGTCGCGGGCAAAATTGAGTATATTATACCACAAGGCATTGATTTCCACAGGGCAACCGTGCCTAGATGTAACAGCCTTACCATGAACGCTGGCATCCATCCAGGTTAATTGCGTATCGGGTGAGCCAATATGCAAAAAACCGTCGGCATCGCAATGGACATGCGGCACGGCATTGGAGGCATATTTTTCAATGAGTTCTTTAATAAAAGGCCAGCAATGCTCACGAAAGCGTTTAGGAGCTTCAGGAGAAGAAGCAAATGCTGTTTGCGCCGCCCAACCAAACCAAAGCGAAGCGTCTATGCAGTTAAAGGCATGGTTACCGTCCGAAGAGAACATATTAGGAATTTGCCCATTCACGGCACCTTTGGCCAAGCGATTGAGGACACTCCAACCTTCTTCTGCCTGTCCTGAACCAAAGGTTAAGCCAGACAATGCAATACAAGTATCACGTCCCCATGCTTCAAACCAATGGTATCCGGCCACAACGGCTTGAGCTTCTCCGTGAGGGGTATTTTCTGTCATGACAAAGCGTTGGCCTTCTCTTTGCAAGTGTGCATCAAGTACGGGTACATGCTCCATATTTGCCTGCACAGCTTGACGGCGTGCTACTTCTGCATCCCACAAAGCATCTAAAGGCCCGAGATTTTCTAACACATCTTCTGTGGAAGCACTGAGTATGACGGGGGTATCCTTATTTAATTCTATATCTATAACGCCAGGTTGAAAAAGATCTTCATGATTGGCAAAGCCACGTGTCGCTTCAATCATATACTCTACATTATGATACCAATCCGGTGAAGGATGAAAAGCGAAGGAAGCACTCGTTTGCATAAAAAGAGGAGGTAAAGCATTATAAGGGCGAATACAAAAACCATCTTTTGCAGGCCATGTTTTTACTTGTAAATCAATATTAGAAGCGCTCAAAGCATGCATATTGCGGTAGGCCAAAAGAGGCTTTACCCGCAACGTGGCTGTTTGTGGTATATCTTGTTGCGGCATATCCTGAGTATTTTCTACAGAATGTCCGCTTTGCATGCTATAGCGAACGAGGGTTACTTGCTGTTTGTCTAACATCATAATTTGACGCACAATATGTAAATCACCAAAACGATAAACAAAGGTAGGAATGTTGCCCAAAGTGACTTCTTGTAAGAGCTCATGCCCACACGGATAATAGACATCAGGATGCTTGCGGCAAGAAATGGCTGCTTCTCGTCCTGCAATGAGCAAAGATTCCTCAAGAGCAGAAAGTAATACATAACGCCCCGCAGGATTATCTAATTTTGCTACTAATAAACCATGATATTTTCGTGTATTACAACACACAAGTGAGCTTGAGGCATAGCTTCCAAGTCCATTGGTTTCTATCCACTCTTTACGTAAGGATTTACGTAAATTTTTACACACATTTTTATTGAACACAAATTCCATACAAATCCCTTTTATACATTTACAAATCTCAGAAGCAAAATTCAAAATGCTTAGCCGCTCGCTGAAAAACACATATACAAATCATGTGCAAAGTGCTCGTAAAATACCCTGTATAAGAAAGTAAAAATCAATGTACACAGTATATTAAGAAGTACATACGCACTATGATTTTTATGTATCAACGCCATAAATGGTATTTTCAACAGTCTGCCTAAAAAGCATTCAAGACAAGGAGCCGTATTATAAAACCGTATTCTAGCAAAAATGAGATATGTGCTTTATTCAAAAAAGCATGCATTGTCGCGCCTCTACGTAGAGTAGAATCATCCGTAATGACTTTGTTTTATTGCACAAGCCAAAACGAGTGTCGCAAACAATCCATGCCATTATTCTTTTATAAATCAGGCAAATATCTCAAAATGAAAGTTTTACATAAAATATGCAAATCTCTCAAAATAATATTCTGAGACAGTTAATAACAAAAATCAAGAAAAGATGCAAGTAGGGAATACATAAGACATAGAAATGTAATGCTTATTACTTAGT
>CAYJHX010000024.1:0-3225 GCA_964369395.1 uncultured Desulfovibrionaceae bacterium | reverse complement strand
ACAAGCAAAAAGTTTTTTTGAAGTTGCAACCATGCATAGGGGCGAAAATTCACATGTAAAGCTGCGTTGGTTAATTGTGCACCAAGTCCATCGTGTTCAATTAATCCAGCAAAACCAAGGCAAAAAAAGTCGACCCTTTCGGGAGAAAGCCCCGTACAAGCAGCCGCTTCAAGTACATCTTGTGTGGTGTGCAGGTGAGTAGTAGGGCAGATATATTGCTTTTCTTCATACAATGTATTGTTTTCACTTACAAAAAAAGCAAAACGACTATGGGTTCCACCTATATCTGCACAAAGAAAATTTTTAGGCATACTTTCCACCCTCATCATAACAAGACATATATATTAAAATAATTTAACAACCTCTTAAGCCGTAGTATAGGCATCTCTATCTTTTCCCAGATTATTGCTTTGTAACAGTCTGGCAACAGATTCGAGCTCATTTCTTTGGATACCGTCAATGATACGGCGATGGTCGTTGTATGATTTGTCCACACGTTCCGGAGTAAGATTGCTTTGAAAAATTAACACAGCAAGGCGATCGTTGATATTGGTGTAGGATTTAATAAGATGAATATTTTCTGTGGCATGGACAATGGCTGCGTGAAAAGCTCTATCCGCTTTTACCCATTTTTGTGGGCTTTGACAGGAATTTTTCATAACATCTAAATGTTTTTCCATGCTTTCTAGCATCTTCTGTTTTGGGCTATCCATAAGAGAAAATAAAGCCCCCAATTCGTATGCGCAACTTGCTTCAAAAAGAGCAATAATTTCCCGTTGATTCGGGTTAAAAACAAAGGAGCCGCGTTGAGGAATAATCTGCACAAGTCCTTCGTTACGCAATGTCAAAAGCGCATCGTGCACAGGGGCGCGACTGGTGTTAAGATCTTGCGCCAATTGATTTTGCGAAAGTCTTTGGCCGAGGCTATATTGCCCTGTCATAATACGCGTACGAATTTCTTTTACTACAAAATTTTTTAAAAGAACTGTTTGTTCAGAATTGTCGTAGCCGTTTTGTGTGTTTTCTTTCATTGCATATCCAGTATGTTATATAAAATGACAGATGCATAAACAAAATTTTTTTGTATCATTAACAATCGCTCTCAATGTAGTGTAGCACTTTGTGCAATATATGACAAAGACTTTGTCAGAGAAAAAAGCATCCGAGTGTCTATGGCTGACATACTAGAACACTTTCTAACTTCTTTTGCCATGCTTTATAAAAAAAGTCAGCATTTATTTTTGTACATAAGTTGTTACAAAATTTCCCTACTTTTGCAAAGCGCGTATGTCATAAAGCGCGTATGGACAAAGAGAGCATTTGCATATATCCTATCGCGGTTATTCTTAAACAGTTTATTTTTTAAGGAGTTTGTGATGAAAAAAATTATCAATGATGTTGCTAATGTAGAAAAGGAAATGATTGAAGGACTTGTGAAAGCCTACCCTCAACACTTACGCAAATTGGATACTGGCACCATTGTTGTGCGCGCCAAAGCAAAGCAAGGCAAAGTAGCTCTTATTAGCGGTGGTGGTAGTGGTCACGAGCCTGCCCACGGTGGTTTTGTCGGTGAAGGCATGCTTGATTGCGCCGTAGCCGGAGCTGTGTTTACATCACCTACGCCTGACCAAGTATACGAAGGTATCAAAGCCATTGGTACTGAGCAAGGCGTGCTTATGGTGGTAAAAAATTATTCCGGCGACATTATGAATTTTGAAATGGCTGCCGACATGGCTCGAGATGAAGGCCATAAAGTAGATTACGTGGTGGTTAACGATGACGTTGCTGTAGAAGACAGCCTGTATACCACAGGGCGTCGCGGCGTTGCCGGTACAGTATTTGTGCATAAAATTGCTGGTGCTAAAGCAGAAAATGGCGCTAGCTTGGAAGAAGTAAAAGCCGTTGCCCAAAAAACCATCGACAATGTACGCACCATGGGCATGGCCATTAAGCCTTGCACCGTACCTGCCGCCGGTAAACCTGGTTTTGAATTGGCTGAAAATGAAATGGAAATCGGTATTGGTATTCACGGCGAACCCGGAACCCATCGCGAAACCTTGCAACCCGCCGATGCCATTGTCGATGTATTACTAGAAAAAATCCTCGCAGACATTGATTATAGCAAGAGTGAAGTGGCTGTTATGATTAATAGTGCCGGTTCTACACCTCCCATGGAATTATATATCATTAATAACAGAGTGCACGATGTATTAAGCCAAAAGGGCATAACTATTTATAAAACTTTTGTGGGTAACTATATGACCTCCATTGATATGGAAGGTTTTTCCATTACCTTATTGCGCCTTGACGCAGAACTGAAAGCTTTACTTGAAGAAAAAGCGGACACTCCTGCGTTTACCGCCTAATAATCATGAAAAAAAGGAGTTTATCACGCCACCTTTTTTTCTTAAGCAATCATTCTTATGTATGAGGATAGTATGTTTACAACTGCAAACATCATTGAAGTTATCGAAAAAAGCCTTGCCAGCATCATAGAACATAAAGAAATGCTAACGGATTTGGACATTGCCATTGGCGATGGAGACCATGGTATTAATATGGCTCGCGGTGCTGAAGAAGTGCAAAAAAAATTAGAAAGCCTTGCTGATAAAGACGCCGGAACCATTATCAAAAGCGTGGGTATGACCTTGGTAAGCACCGTGGGCGGCGCTTCAGGCCCATTATACGGTACGGCTCTTATGAAAGCTGCCGCTGTAGTGGCAGATAAAAACAGCATTGATGCCGCAGATGGCATAGCCATGTTGGATGCTGCCATTGAAGGCATTAAAATGCGTGGCAAATCCACAGCCGGCGAAAAAACTATGCTTGATGCACTTATTCCGGCTTTGGAAGTACTAAAAAATGCGCCAGAGAATGAAATCAGTGCTACTTTTGATAAGGCCCTTAAAGCCGCAGAAGAGGGCGTTGAGTATACCAAAACCATCATTGCAACCAAAGGACGCGCTTCCTACCTTGGCGAGCGTAGCCTTGGACATCAAGACCCTGGTGCTACTTCGAGCGTGTTCATTTTACAAGCTCTTGCTACAGTACTTAAGGAGAAATAAATGCTTGGTATTGTTCTTGTTTCACACAGCGCTCATTTAGCTCAAGGTGCTCTTGAGCTAGTGCAAATGCTGGCCCAAGACGTGCCCGTTGCCGCCGCCGGTGGTTTAGAAGACGGCAGTTTTGGTACCAGTTTTGAAAAAATATCCCAAGCTGTAGACA
>CAYJHX010000023.1:0-13921 GCA_964369395.1 uncultured Desulfovibrionaceae bacterium | reverse complement strand
ATATAGCTTTAGGGTTAAAATTTGAAAATTTGTTCAAAGTGTAAAATAAAGCGTGTAGAGGTAAAGGCACAAAAATCAATCGTTTAACGGCGAAGCAAAGCTACGCCTATTCTTGATTTTTGGTCGCATTGACTAACGTCAATGCTCCATGAGCCCCTACGCAATGAATTGCGCAGAGGTCTCATACTGGCAAAAATTCCATAAAACAACGAGTTCCGAGGGCGTAGTATGATAAAAATTGGACGTAGAGCACGGCAAGAATGCCTACTGCGTTTTTACGTAGGCCTTGCCATATGCGCCGTACTGTTACTTGTGTTTTCCCTACAACCAGAAATTTTGCGTCAAACTGACAGAAATGTATACGATGTTTTTTTGCGTCAGGCTCAAGGAGGCTCGCCCTCCCCTACGCCAGCTTTCATTGACATTGACGAAAAAAGCTTGGCTCAATTGGGGCAATGGCCATGGCCACGCAATGTTTTGGCTAAACTTGTAAAAGAACTTACAGAAAACGGCGCTGCGGCTATTGGTTTAGATATCGTCCTTTCAGAGCCGGATAAAACTTCCATCGTCAATATACAGAAATCTTTTCAGCAATCTTTTGGCATAGATATTCCCATTGACTCTATCTCTGAGGAATTACGCGATAATGACGCATGGCTTGCGCATATTCTGGCACAAACCCCCACAGTTTTAGGTACATATGTGCGTTTTAATGGGGAAAAAATCTCTTTACCTGCCGATGTATTTCCCCAAGAAGGCATAGTAGAAATTGCCCCGCCCCAAAGCCTTGGCCCACGCACTTTTATGCATACAGGACAAAGCGCCACGCTTCCTCTACCAGAATTGCGTGCAGTAGCCCCCCTTGGCACCATCAATGTTGACCCAGACCCCGACGGCATAGTGCGCTCTATTCCCCTACTGACGCAAGTTGACGGGCGCATCATGATTTCTTTAGGATTACGCGCGCTTATGCGTGCCCTAGGAAAAAACACCCTTATTCTCAGAAGCAACCAAGACGGTTTAGAAAGCGTTACCCTTGATAAATACACTTTTCCCATCACTCCTGACGGGCGCTTTACGCTTGCTTTTCGAGGGCCTCGTGGGCAATATCCTACCTTTAGTGCCGTAGATATTTTACAAAACAAGATTTCACAGGAAGAAATACAAGGGCGTGTTTTCATAGTGGGCACCTCAGCAGCCGGACTTTTTGATATTCGTGCTACCCCCTTTGACAGCAACTATCCCGGCGCCGAAATTCATGCCGTGGTTGTGGACACTATTTTAAGTAAGCGAGCCATGGAGATTTCCCCGCTTTCTCTTGGCGTACAAGTGGAAACCATATTGCTTTTCGGTCTTACCGGCACTGTTATTTTTGCTTTAATACCGGCTGTTACCTATCTTCCTTTGCTTGCCCTTTTTATTTTGGCAATTCTTGCCAGAAGTTGGCATCATTTTCAAAATGAAGTGTATACATCACCACTATACAGTATTCTCACTTTAGCTTCTTTAGGAATAGCCCTACTTGCGGTGCGACTCTGGCAAGAAGGACGCCAAAAGCGCACCCTACGTAATGCTTTTAGCCGCTATATTGCCCCCGACATGGTGACGCATATTGTGGACAAAGGGGAAGCTGTGCTCATGGGAGAAGAAAGAGAAGTAAGCTTACTTTTTGCAGACATACGCGGTTTTACCAACTTATCAGAGCAACTAGATCCTGACCAGGTGGTTCATATCTTAAATCGCTATTTTACCCCCATGACAGCCATTATTCGCAATAATCAAGGAACCATAGATAAATTTATTGGCGATGCGGTTATGGCTTTTTGGAATGCTCCTCTTGATGTGGCGCGCCATCCTTTACGTGCTATACACAGTGCATTGTGCATGCAAGAGGCCCTAGAAGAGCTGAACAAAGACTTGCACAAAGAGTATCAAATCACTTTACGCATCGGTATAGGTGTTCATACAGGTAAGGTATATGTAGGGAATATGGGCAGTGCAGAGCTTTTAGATTATACCTGCATTGGTGATACGGTGAATTTGACTTCACGCATTGAAAGCTTGTGTGTTGCTTATGGTATTCCCTTACTTACAACCGGAGATACTGTACGGCATTGTCAAAGCTATAATAAGACGCCACAACAAGCAGCAAAACTTACAGCTCAACAAAAAATAAGAGAAGTAAAGAAAATAGGAAAAACAAAAGAAGCAAAAGAGTTAGAAGCTCTCCCCTTCTTTTGGCCTTTAGACAGCATTCGCGTCAAAGGAAAAACAAAAGCCATTGAAATATTTACTGTACTTTCCTTAGAAGCATATACACAACGCCAAGAAGAGATACAAGCCTTTCTTGACGCCAAAGAGCATTATATGCAAGGAAACTTTGCCAAAGCGCAACAAGACTTTGCAAGCCTTGCAAAGCTGTACACCCCCAACACCTTGTATCAGTTTTATGCTACTCGCTGCCAAAAACTTCTTGATGAACCACCAACCCAATGGGACGGTGTATGGACATTTTTACGCAAGTAAACATCGTATAGAAAGTCTATCCTTGGCAGCAACCTGTCTCTTGATACTTCGTTTGAATAGCTAAAATAGTATCCAAAATTTCCATAAAAGCTGTGACCATTTCAGGGTCAAAAGCCTTACCTGAATCTTCTTGAATGATGGCCAAAGCATCATCAATGGGAATGGGCTCTTTATAGCAGCGAGGAGAAATCAGCGCATCAAAGACATCTACAATGGACGTGATGCGTGCCTCGTAAGGAATATCTTCGCCGGCTAAGGGTATATCGTCAGTACCGGTATAGCCCGTACCATCCCAGCGTTGATGATGATGCAATGCAATGGTGGCCGCAAGGGTATCTAAAGTGCGGCTTACATCTTTAAATATGGCCGCCCCAATAACACAGTGCTTTTGCATAATACTACGTTCTTCTGGAGTAAAACGTCCGGGCTTTTTGAGCACTTCGTCAGAAATACCCACCTTACCCACATCATGCAACATGGAAGCAAGGCGTAAATTCGCTTTAATTTCTGATATTTCCATAGGATTAACAAAACGTTTTTCTGCCCAACGATGGTACAATTCTGCCGCCATGGCACCTACCCGAAAAACGTGCGGGCCTGTTTCTGTAGGGTCGCGTAAGCGTGCTGTTTCCAGCACTCGTAAAAGCATATCCTTGGTCGCCATGGCCTGCTCTATGGCTTGAGCTCCCACAAAACACAATTCCCCTAAAGAGCATTCAATTTGTGAAGAAAAAGGAACAGGCTCACCATCGTGCATGCAATTGATAATCTGCATGACCGCCAACAATTTATTACGCTGCGAAAGAATAGGGATAGCACACACAGAAACCGTACGATATCCCGTGGCTTTATCAAATGTATCGTTAAACGAGTACGGAGCATCGTCAGAGAGTTGCCGCACATCGGGTATATTCAATAAACGCCGCTCACAAGCCACATACCCCGCCACCGAAGTCGGAGTTATAGGTAAACGCGCGTTAAAATACTGTTGCCGTGCTGATTCTGAACTCGTAAACAACGTTTCATTATGAGAATAAGAGAAAACAAGATCTCCATCTTCCACAAGATAAATGGTACCAGCGTCGGCATGAGACATTTGCCGTGCACGAAATAAAAGATTATCCAACACGGAACTCATATCGGGAATTTCTAAAATTTCTGAAGAAAAACGACAATTTTCGCATTCAGATGTGCCCGGAGCATATAAATACGGACTCGATACATGCAAGCCGCAATGCAAAACAAGCCCCTCGTAGCCCATGCGTAGCCTATTAGCAAGGTCAGGGTCTTGCTGTATCATCTTGCTACACACATTATCTAAAAAAATATCTTCATGGGCAGGGTCATAATGTGAAGGCACAAAGGTTTTTACATCAAACTCTTTTACCAAAGGCACCCATTGTTCAATGGCAGAATGTCCCCAGCCAATGTGGGCAGTATAATTTTCCATGGTGTATTGTGCATCTAAAATGGCTATATCCACGCCGCGTAGTGCTTGATAAAAAGAACTTTGCTTGTCTATAAGCTTGCTATCGGGGCCAAGTTCATGGTCTCCACTGTAAAAAACACTGTGCGAGTTATGTTCTATGCGATAGCCAGCCGCATAAAGCCCCTGCACATCGGTACCGCCGTGACTAGCCGCGCACGCACGCACACGCACATCGCCATCTAGCACCACTTCTTGCCCATCTGCCAAGGCAACAATGTGCCTTTTGCTCGGGAGTTTATCCCATGTTATGGGAAAAAATGTGGAAGAAAAAAGACTTGTGATAAAAGTTTCCGGCCCAACGCCCCCTACAGATTCCGGCGCATACAGCGTTATTTCCCAATCATCTTTATAGAGGGGGTCAAAAAAAGGCAAACCGGTCACATGATCCCAATGATTATGGCTTAAAAAAATGTGACAGTGTTTAGCTTTTAGGCTTTTCTTAATGTGTATGCCTAAATTACGTAATCCAGAACCTGCATCCAAAATAATATGTGGCGCTTCAGGTATATCAATACCATAACAAGAAGTATTGCAACCATATCGTGCCGACATGGAACAGCCACTTGCTAGTGAGCCACGCACCCCCCAAAATCTTACTTGCATGAAAGTCCTCAAATATTCCCTTAAAGGAGTTGTATTCTTCTAGATACTGTCGTCAAATGCACCTTTTCGGTTTTCTCTGCGTCAGATTTTATAAGCTTTTCAGTCATGTATGTTTTATACACTCCTTCAAAGCGTGTTTATCTTCCTTGATAAATCTCGAAAATTCGCAATTTGACGATACTGCCAAGGATTATATAAAATAATCAAAATTAAAAGTCCTACACAATTATTTCTATGTATTGACAAAGGCATGTGTCAAAGTAAAAATTTCTCTGTGCAGGAGTCTCAAATTACTCATTTCTTTTTATGCACACGGTAAACAGGTACGCTTTCTTTGTCAATGAATAATACAATAAATATATTAAATATTATTAAGTATTTATTGTTATGCTTTGCGTAGTTTTTCTAAACAAAATCTAGAGAATTACCTCTATACGCGTATTTTTATTATATTTACACAATATTTCTTTACAAAATATTTTAAAGAAATTAACATTTGTTGATGAAAAAGCATGCATAGCAACGAAAAGCTCTTTTTCCACTTTCTTGCTTTTTAGTAATTATACACACTCTATGTATCAGCATAAAACTTTCTGGAAACCTTAGACAAATGGATGTATCATGCGAAAAACACTTAGCTTTTTATTTATACTTTGTCTCTCCTTTTCTGGATACGCTTTGGCACAAAACACACAAGCGCCATCTCCCCTACATCAAGCCAAAGCCCATGCTGCCACGTTATTAAAACAAGGCCATTATCAAAAAGCCTTTGCTGCCTATAGCCAATTACTGCGCGAAGACCCTAGCAGCGATGTTGTTAACTTGGGTTATGCCCGCGCAGCCTTACGCACAAAGCAGCCAGGGCAAGCCGTCATGGCTTATGAACGTTTACTGAGTAAATACCCCACACAACCCATCTTGCTGCGCGAACTATCTTATGCTTTGCGCCTTCAAAACGATACACAGCGCTCCACCATGGAATTGGCAAAAAATCCTGCCGCCAAAGGTGAAGATACAGCACAACGCGCACAAGCAAAAGAAACAGCCGGCACAAAAATTACAGGAAAATTACGTGCAGGGATTCTTTATGACAGCAATGTCAACGGCGGCCCAGCTTCTAATAATATTTCTCTTGGGTCTTGGAATGTAAGCCTAAGCGACGGACAAGCACAAGACAGCATCTCCGGCTATGCCGGGGGACAAATTGCCGTGCAACATCGCCTTCAAAAAAATGAGCCTTGGTGGCTTGTGGGGGATGCCGGTTTTTTTGCCCGCTATAATGCCCACGAAAAACTCTACGATATGGGCTTATCTTCTTCAGAATGGGGCAGCGTATCGGCAGGAATACGCCACCTTACCAACAACAGCCTTGTTGATGTACGCGTGCGGGCGCAAATCTTTGATTATGCCTTTGAGCAAAATATCTTTGCCATAGGACCAGAAATGCAAATCGCTTACGCCCTTACCCCTAGAGTGCATTTAATTACTAGAGCCAATATTGCCCAGCGCACCTATTCAGACAGTGAGGGGTACAACGGTTGGTATTTGTCGGCAGGTCAATATATACGCTTTTTTTCCGAAAACAAGAAACATCACATCACAGTAGGTGGGCGCTATTTAGGCGGTTTTGCGGAAGAAGAGGTGAATACATATGATGGCTTTGAAGCAAGCCTTGATGTAAATATTACCTTACCTTACGAAATAAAATTTACCCCCTTTATAAACTACAGCGGTAAATATTATCAAGGCCCCGGCACCATTCTTGAGTTAGAATATCGTAGTGACCAAAAAATCAGCGCCGGTTTTACTTTTGACATTCCCATTGACGATGCATGGAGTGTAGAGCTTGGCTATAAATATGCGCATAATATTTCTAATAGCAACCTTTATGATTACGAGCAGCATATTGTTAACTTAGGTTTTGTCTGGAAATTCTAGCAGAAACAATCGACGCAAAAAGGGCTGTCTACTTCGTTAAACCTGTGTCGTGCAGAACGCGATAAAGCGCCCTATCACACTTTTCGCTGAAAAAGAAAATTTGCTTTATCAGGCTTGTTTTTTGCCCTGCGCGGCGGGGTGCGCTTTATCATAAACGCGCACTAAATGTTCTAAAGTAAGGTTTGTATAGCGTTGTGTGGTGGAAAGTCGGCTGTGCCCTAATAACTCTTGCACGGTACGCAAATCGGCGCCGGCTTCTAATAAGTGTGTCGCAAAGCTATGGCGCAGACTATGCGCAGATATAACCCCACTTAATCCAGCTTTAACACATAAATCGTGTATAATCCTATGAGCTTGCCGCCTATCTAAACGCTTTCCTCTGGCGCCTACAAAAAGCGCGCGCTCCTCAACAAGAGCCACATCTCCCCTTTGCTCTAACCACTGCCCCACAGCCTCTTGTGCCGCTTCTGTTACGGGAACCAGCCTTTCTTTGCGCCCCTTTCCTAAAATACGCAGAAAACCTTGGCGTAAATCAAGATGAGTCACATCAATATCAAGAGCTTCAGAAATACGCAAACCGCATCCATAAAGCAATTCCGCCAAGGCTACATCACGCAGATGCAATACGGATACATTTTGTTGTGGCGTAAGCAAAGCAAAGGCTTGATCTACATTCAGGGCTTGAGGATGCTTTTGTTCTTGCTTGGGATTGCGCAAACCAGCCATGGGGTTCTTTTCTATCTTCCCTATACGCACTTGATATAAAAAAAAAGCTCGTATGGACGAAAGTTTACGTGCCATAGAACTTTTTGAAAAAGCTTGCCTATGTAGAAAAGCAATATATTTTCTCACATGTTGTTTATCAATGACAACGGCATTTTCAAGACTCAGCGAATCTTTTTGCAAAAACTCTTCTAATTGAGCTAAGTCTTTAGCATACGCTGCCAAGGTGGCTTGTGCGTACCCTTTTTGCACTTCAAGCCAAAACAAAAACGCCCGAACTTGCGTCATGGATATTAATCAATGCGCCTATCAAAAATAAAGCAAGAGCCGTCTTTTGCCTTACACAGCTTTTTCACTTGCCCCACAGCTTGAGAGACTTCGCCATAGTGGGTAAAGCGCGCCTGAGTATTCACCGTAATGGAAATGGAAATACTCATAAAGGGAAAACGATGCAGATTTCCTTGTCTGTCCTTGGAGATAATGCCCTGATTGACCCTATCTTCTGAATCATAAAAATTGGGGATAATTTCATCAAAGGCTTCGACTAAACTTTGACACGTTTCTTCTATAACCTCGGCAGGTAAAATAAAGAAAAAGTCATCACCGCCAATATGGCCTAAAAATTTATACTCCGACGAAGAATTCATTATACTAGAAACAAGCAAACGCGCCGTCACCAATAACGCTTCGTCACCACGAGAAAAACCATATTTATCGTTAAAGGCCTTAAAATTATCAATATCAAGATAGGCCGCAGCAAAATTGGCTTTCTCTTTAATATATTTTTCTATCATTTGCATGATGGAAGCATTACCAGGTAGACGCGTTAGGGGGTTAGCATCTAAGGTGCACGACGAACGTTGCAATGCAAGTTCAAGACGCGTGCGCATTTCAGAAGCGCATGACGGTAAAATAATAAAGTCATCCACATCACTCAATTTGCCGCGAAATTCTGCACGCAAGCACTCTGAACCCATGATAAGTACAGTACACACTTGCCTATACACATTTTCTGCTTTTACTAGTTGAATGATTTCTGTACCGGAAAGATCATTGCTTACCTCTCCACAGATTAACATATGCGGCGGGTCATTGAAAAGCCTTTCAAGCAGTACTCTACCACTGCTAAAAACTTCCCATTGAATATCATCTTTGGGCCAAAGCGCTTGTAACGTATCACAAAGATCAGCATCTATGGATAAGAGATAAATACTAGGTTTACACCCAACAACTGTAGCAAAATCAAACGGTTCCATATATTACCTTCCAAAAACAGGGAATTGCGCTTGCTTTTGAAATTCAATGCCAATCTTATCGACGATTTCGTGCAAATCATTTTGGTCAAGCTCTAAATGTTTTAAAACAAGAGGACTTATCTCTGATACGTTACAATCGCCAGAGGTTCCCATTTCAAAAAGTCTCGCGAAAAAATCTGCCAAATGCACCACAGAAGCCAATGTTTTAAACGTATCGGCTTTCATAGGGTCATGGTGGTGTACCATGGCCGCCGTAATACCCATGGGTAAATTCCAATTTTGCGCCACCCAAGCGTTGACTCTGGTATGTCCAAAACCTAGAATAAGCTTTTCGGCTTCAAAAGAGGTAATATCCTCGTTTTGGATAAGCTGGTTTATATCTCGCATGGCGTCTGGCAATTGTAAACTAATGATAACTTTACCAAAATCGTGTAATAAGCCTGCAAGAATATATTCTTCCACTTCTTTTATTTGAAGTTGTTTTGCTAAAACTTTACTCGCCGTTGAACAGGCCATAGAGTGCTGCCAAAGGCCCTTCATGTGCTTAGACACAATTTCAAAAACAACGGTAGAAATCAAAAGACCATGTACAGCATTAACTCCAAGCAAAATCAAAGCATTATGAATAGAAACAATGCGTCGTGGAAAACCGTACACAGGAGAATTTACTAATTTGAGCACCTTTGCAGCAATACTTTGATCTTGAGTAATAAGCTCCGCTACTTTTGCAAGATTCGTCCTATTCCCGTCCATAAGGGCGGTAATTTTTTGTAAGGCAATAGGCAAGGTAGGTATGCTTTTAGCTGCAAGCACCTGTCCTTTGTAGTTTGTGGTCAAATCATCTGAAGTACTCATAATCTAAAAAAAATCCTATTGTGCTCGGTCAAAAAAGTGTTTTTTTAAAAAAGCCTCTATGGTACGCATAAAAATACTTTGTTGCTGATTACGAAACAGATGAGAGATGCGCTCTAGGCGCTCTTTAGCATCATAACTTTGTGAAGCACCAGAAACAGGGGTTCCAAGCACATGTAGGGTATAAATACCCAAAGAGTGGCACTGAGAAATATTTTTTTCCGTTAGGGCCGCTCCTGCTTCGGCAATAATATCACCACCAGCATTACGAAGCCTACACCCCAAAATCATACCAGGCTGCGCCTGTTCAATCTGAATTTCTTGCATATAACTAATCTTTTTTGAAACGTTAGCCCATAGTAGAAGCTAAAAAGAGCATAATACAATGCACATTTTTTCATCTATCGTAAAGCATCATTGTTCTCTTTACGAAATACAATGCACAAACTTCTAACCATTTTTAGAGTCGGTTACTCTTTATTGACGAACAACTCCCCTCCCCTAACATAATAAAAAAAAAACATCCAGCATATTTTATTCAAAATAAAACATTTAACACGTTAAAATAATAGAATATACAATATTGCTCTGCATAAAAAAAAACGAAAAAAATTTACCTAACAAAAAACCATGTATTCTCTTATGGAAATACCGACTTGCCAAGCTGTCGCTTTCTAAAACGAAAGGCAAATATTGTCAAAATGTATACTCAGCTACCTATGCAGTTTTAGCAAAAGAAATTTGACCCAATGGACTGCATTTTTTCAATGGTCTGCAAATCAAGGTCTTCTTGTCTCATGCCCTTGTGCGCACAGCGCGATATAGCGAGCACCAGGCAGTTTTTGCACCATACAAGCTAATTCCATTTCAATGAGCAATATGGTTACATGGGCCACAGATTCATGTAATTCCTGACACAGCGTGTCTATATGACACTCTCCTTTGCTGTGTAGGATAAGCAAAATCTCTTGTGCGCGTTTTTGCTCTTCAGCAGAAAGTTCCGCAAGCATGCATGTCTTTGACAAATCACTTGCCTCGTCCTTTACACTATCGGTAGAAACTGTATTTACTCTAGCCCCTTTTTCCAATTTTTTTTCTGACAGAATAGAACAATCAGAGTTTTTTTGCATTTTAACATACTGTTTTTTATGTGCTCTTCCTTTAGAAAACGACACCTTAGCCGCTATATCTTTTTGCGTTTCTGTGTATTGTTTTTGAACTACGCCTTCCTCTTGTAATATTTCCTCTTTTTCTAATGCACTCGGTGTATTTGATGTTTTTTGAGAAAAATCTTGAAGAAGCGCAGCTAAATCATATAAAATATCCTCACTATTAAAAACAGCTTTAGCCCCTTGACGTATGAGTTCTTGACAACCACGAGAAATAGCCGCAGTAGCTGCCCCAGGAATGGCATACACTTCTCTATTTTGTTCAAGAGCCAAACGAGCGGTAATCAAGCTTCCGCTATTTAGCATACCTTCCACCACCAATACTCCGAGGCATAGCCCACTCACAAGGCGATTGCGGGTGGGAAAATGACTGGCCACAGGTTCTACAGTGGGGGCAAATTCTGTAATCAAAAGTCCTTGCTGCCCAAGACTATGATAAATATCTTTATTTTGCTGTGGATATACCACATCAATGCCCGTGCCAAGCACGCCAATACTTTTACCCACATGACTTAAGGCCGCTAGATGAGCCACCCTGTCAATGCCCTGAGCCATGCCCGAGACAATGCAAATACCTGCTTGTGACAATTCTCGTGCAATGGTACCTGCTACTTGCACCCCTTCACTACTACACTGGCGCGAGCCTACAATGGCAAAAGAGGGCGCCATAAGCAAAGACATATCTCCGCGGCAATATAAAAAGGCAGGGGCGTCCACCAAAGAACGCAATGACAAAGGGTAGGCCTCATGCGACCAAAGCAAAAGAGAAGCTTGACATAGTTGAGCATTTTTCCACTCAACAAGTGCCAAGCTTCTCCAATTTTCTGAAGCCACAAGACGCGCCTTTTCAGGACTTACTTTAGCTAAAGACCAATCATTTTTGTGTTCAAGGGCAGAAAAAGCAGAACCAAAACACTTTAACAGGCGTACTATGGTACGGGGCCCAATGGTAGGCGTATATTTTAGAGCCAAACAAGCCCAAAATTCCGCCTTATCAGCCTCTGTTAACGTGTTCCATGGTCTTTCAGCCATTAGAGCCTTTTACTTTTTGCAATTTTTGCCGCATTGGAACGGGGGAAATTTGTTATTAACGTTTGATAATGTACCTTAGCATTTTCCACATCTCCCATGCGCTGATAGGTCATACCAGCCTTAAGCAAAGCATCGGAAGTTTTATGGTGCTTAGGATAGTTGGTGGTCACTTGACGAAAAGCCAACAAAGCGTCGTTATAGTTTCCTTGAGAATAGTAACTTTCACCTACCCAATAATAGGCATTGGGGGCGAGTTTGCTTTGAGGATGGCTTTGCAAAAATGTTTGCAACCCTTCACGCCCAGCTTGCGATTGACCGCGCATAACTAAATCAAGAGCTTGCTTATATTCAGCTTGTTCCCCTGGAGTGGACTTGGTAGCAAGCGCGGGGCTAGCCACAGGCGCCCCATAAGGCTGTGCCTTGGGAGGAAGAGCTTGAGCAATAAGCACGCCAGAAGAGGCTGAAGAAACGCCCGGGGTATTGGCTGGTGGCAACACGGGCGACAAAGAAGAGCCTGGCGTTACTGGCATATTGGCAGGCGGCAAGCTTGGGGCACCTACTGGTGGCATTTGCGGCACACCTACACCACCAGAAACACTGGGAGCATTAGAATCGCCGGGGAGATACATAGCTGTTTCAGGAGGCAAAGAGTACCCAGGGCCAGCCGGAGCCGCACTAGGCGCAGGCATTACTGGCTGTTGCCCAAGAGGTGCCGTAGCTGGTTGTTTGCCTTGTGTGGCAACAGGTTGCGGTACAGGCACATGGGTTGTATTCTTTTTAGGTGCGGCAGGGCGCGTTGTACGTGTGGAACGCGAAGGCACTACAACAGCCGCTGGAGCTTGTACTCCTGCTGTAGCTACACTAGGATAGGCCAACATTCCGGTTTTTTTGCCGGAACGATTGCGTACCTCATATACCCGCTCTTGGTTGGTTTGCACTTGCAAGCCTAAAGCCAATAAGCGCCCTTCGAGCTCAGCCACTCTTTGGTTTAACTCTTGCGTGGTATGATAATTTTGCTCATCAAGAGCTACTTTTCTGGGGCCACATCCCACACAAAGTAGGCCAATTAAAAGCAAAAAAATCAAATTTTTCAGCCCAATATAACAATTTTTTTTATTTTGCCTTTGTTCTTTCATACGACCCTCTCCTTATATTACCACCGTAATAGGTTTGCTTTAGCAAATTTTACAATATTTATCAAGACATCTTGCACTTAAGGCCAAATTAAGGCACAAACACTGCACACTACAAGGAGAAACTTCCATGGATTTTACTACCATCCCTTGGCAAAATATAGCCGAATTAGTATGCATAGTATTGTGTTCTTTGTTTTTTTTGGTCATCATCGCCTTACCTATCATGAGCATCAGCGGACAAACTCTTTCCCTTATCCGTCAAAGATCTGCCTATGCAAAATGCGCAAAACAAATAACGCAATTAGCTTTTATACTTGGCTGGATTGTCACTTTACTCAGCCTCTACCCTCTTTGGCTGCGCGTTAGCCCGCCTATTCTCGCCCTAATAGCTCAGGCAGGGGTAGATGGTCAGCCCATCAATTATCTAGGATTATGGGAACCCATTGCAGCTTCCGTCTACTTACAAGTACATGTCTATGGCGTGGGTCTGCTCTTTGCCGCAAGTATTTTTTTAACTATTTTCTATTGTTCTTGGGCAAATTGGAAAAATAATCGCGTTTTCTTACAATGCTTTGCTTTGGTGGCTGCCTGTTGGTATACCATGGCCCTTTATAGTGCTTTGTGCATCATTCATGCCGATAAAGCTTTAGCTCTTGGCACAGCGTATCCTTTAAGCCTCAACGCCTTTTTTATGCCTAGCTTTGGCGCAAACTTCTGGACTATCGTGCCCTACATATTGCCCTTAAGCTTTGCTCTGGCGGCAGGTCTTGCTTGCGTTTGGCTTATCCTTCGTCGCAATAAAGACGATTTTGGCCGCGATTATTACGCACAAATGCTCCCTTGGTGTGCCACCTGGGCCCGCAATACATGGCTTGTTTTTTGGCTCATACTTCTTGGCACCACTGCCTTAAGCTGGATGCACATGCTACAAGAAGAAAACTATCTGTCCAATCCAGAATTTTTACGTTCGGTAGCCTTTGTGCTGCTTTGGCTTATTCCCGGCATTCTCTGGGCCATAGCTATCAGGAGCGCCCATCCTTTACGCCATAAGGCCACGCTTATTCTGGCTTTTATTTTTGCTATTTGTAGTATTGTCCCCTTATACCAAGCACTATAACAGGTTGCTCAAAAAAGGTAATCTATTAAGAGTCCTGCATAATTCTTAAAATTGCTAAAATACATGGATTGCTTCGCTGC